>JAPOSK010000289.1 GCA_026709725.1 Paracoccaceae bacterium
GGCGCGGATGGGCTCTCCAGAGGGGAAAATAAAGCCGGAAAGAACTAAAATCCGCTAACCATCGCCCGGTATCCTCGGGACATGAAACGTTTCCATTGCGCTATGGTTGGCTGCAAAAAGCGTATCAGGCAGTTGAGAAAGCGGATCAACCGAAAGTTGCGGTTCGCATATTCAGGAATCCGGATTCAATCGCTCGTTTTGGTGTCGGTCGCAATATGGTTGGAGCGATCCGGTATTGGGCGACCGCAACAGGTGTACTTGAAGAAACTAAAGACGGACTTGAAACAGCATGGCTCGGAGACATGCTGTTTGGCAAAACAGACGGTGTCGATCCTTATCTCGAAGAGGATTCCTCCCTTTGGCTTTTGCATTGGCATGTTGTTGCATGTCCCCGTCTGACTTCCGCTTATTGGCTGTTTAACGAGTATCAGGGTGGCAGTTTTCTCAGAGAGGATATCAGGGAGCAGTTGCTCAAAATCGCAAAGGTGCAGGGATGGGATCATGTGGCAACAACAACAGTTGATCGTGATCTTCAATGTCTTCTCAGAAACTACATCGGTGGTCGTGGCTCAAGCGAGGTCGGAGAGTCGATTCTTGCCGAACTCGGGTTGATCCACCCAATGGACAAAGCACGCATGCGACTGTCACGTGGCGCCAAACCGAGTCTCCCTGATTCTGTTTTCCTTTATTGCTTGTCTGCGTTTTGGAACCATTTCTCCCCTGAGCAAACCACGATGTCGTTCGAAAGTGTTGCTTACGCACCGCAGTCTCCCGGCCGTGTATTCCTGCTTGATGAGGATGATATCGCGGGACGGCTTGAGCGATTGGAAGCCTGCTCAGGCGGCACGTTGGTCTGGACTGAGACGGCCGGGCTGCGCCAAATCATCAGAAACAAAACAATCTTCCTGGAAACAGAGCGCGCAGCACTTCAGAGAGCATTGGGAACCAAACAATTGAAGGTTGCGGCATGAACACGTCAGGAATGGTCACGCCAAGATTTCGCCGTTCAATTCGCCTTGATACAGATTTCAGATCAGCAACGGCCATTGACGGTTTTCACTGCCCGGCATCCTTTCGGGCGGTTCTCAAATTAATGGCAGATCATATCATCGATACCGAACACGCTGCATTTACATGGACCGGACCCTATGGCGGTGGAAAGTCAAGCCTGGCCGTTGCGCTCGCTTGTCTGTTCGGTGCACCCAAACCCATCAGAGAGGCTGCTGTATCCTTGTTCGGTGACGATGTTGTCGGGGCCTTGAAGTCAGCACTGCCATATTTTCCATCGCGTTGGGATGTGTTGCCACTGGTTGTCGAGCGTCGCTCAATGGGGGTGCAACTTGCAGAATGCCTGGCCCTCCCGCCCTCTTCGACCTCATCAGACATTTTGAAGGAACTTCAGACCCGGACACAGCGTCGAGGGCTCCTCCTTATCATGGATGAGCTGGGTCGCGGGCTTGAGGCTGCAGCTGATGGAGATGGTGACCTTGATCTGTTGCAGGATATGGCTGAACTTTCAGCACGAAGTCAGGGAAGATTCATCTTCCTTGGCATCCTGCATCAGGCGTTTGCAGAATACGCTGATCGGCTTGGTCATAAAGCGCGGGATTCATGGGCGAAAATCCAGGGTCGGTTTGTTGACATCTCCATCTCCGTGACTCTTGAGGAAACCCTGGAGTTGGTCAGCGACGCTTTGGGGCAAAAGCGTGCCGCAGGAAAAGCGATCAAAATCGCTGAAGACTGTGTGATTAAGCTGCGCCCTGGTCGAAAGAAGACCGAAGCGAAGCGACTGGCAAGAAAACTTGCACGCACTGCTCCCCTTCACCCGTTTACCGCATGTTTGCTTGGCCCGCTTTCCCGACGACGCTTTGGGCAAAATCAACGAAGCTTATTCTCGTTCCTGAATTCCTCCGAACCATATGGATTGCAATATTCAATGAAGGTGGAAGCGAAAGGCTGGATCTACCCACCCCATCTCCTGTGGAATTACCTGCAGTCAAACTTCGAAGCCTCAATCCTTTCGTCACCGGATGGACGGCGATGGGCGATGGCCCATGAAGTGCTTGATCGATGTCTCGCAAACGGTGCAAGTGAATTGGAGCAATTTGTCCTCAGGACCATCGCAATCCTTGAGCTTCTCAAGGAGAGCTCGGGTCTGATTGCCGATTTTGAAACAATTGCACTGTCCCTGCATACGTTCCGTCGCACAGATGTTGAAAGAGCACTGTCCCGGCTTGAAAGGCAATCAGCAATCGTTTTTCGTAAGCATTCAGGAGCCTATGTTCTCTATGCAGGGTCAGATTTTGACGTTGAGGCGCATCTAAGAGAAATTTTGTCAGAACCAAAAGAGATCGACCTCAATCTGGTTCGCTCGCTCGCTGATCTTCAGCCCATGCTTGCGAAGAGACACCATGAAAAGACAGGGGCAATGCGATGGTTCGAAATGGCAATCGATCCTGTTTCCGAATTGGAAGAGCCCAAAGCGCCAGAGAATGCCCATGACATCATCGGTCGCATCGTCTTCCCGCTCCCCATGGCCGGTGAGAGTCTAAAAGCGATACGCTGTGCATGTGAGCAGGCGGCCAGCAGCACCAAGGCCACATTTCCACTGATTGTTGGTTACCATGACAACCCGAACACGCTTCTTGATCATGCGCGGGAACTTGCGGGACTGAACGAATTGCAGCATAAATTTCCTGAACTGCAGGGGGACCCGATTGCACGCAGGGAAATTGATGCGCGCACCGCAGAGGTCCGTCAGCAGATCGAAGCCATTCTGTATCGATTGATTGACGAGTGCCGATGGTGCTTTGGGAAAAAGAAAGCACAGAGACTCAACAAACGTCAACTGAATGAAACCATGTCTGATCTGGCCGATCAACGCTATCGCAGAGGGCCCGTGATCCGCAATGAACTCCTGAATTGCTCCAAACCATCGTCAAACGCCGTGGGTGCGCGTACAAGGCTCATGAAGCGGATGGTTATGCGTGGCAGTGAAACTGATCTTGGTTTCGAGGGGGATACTTATCCTGCTGAGAGAGGCCTTTACATTTCACTCCTGAAGGAGACCGGGGTGCATAGGAATGGCCTCTTCAAATCTCCACCCAAAACAAGCAAGTTCAAGTTGTCTGCGTTGTGGCACACTGCAGACTCATTGTTGTCGTCTTGTCAGGGAACCCTGGGGGCGAACGAGATTCTTGACGCTTGGGCACAGCCTCCAATTGGTTTGAAACCGGGTCTCGGGCCAGTGTTCTTGTCGGCCTATATCTTTTCACGACGGGATCGGGTTGCCGTCTACGGAGATGGGGTTTTTCAAGCCAAATTCAATGAGCTTTGCGTGGAGTTTCTTGTTCGTGATCCAAGGGATATCCAGTTGCGCAATGTGGAAATGGAAGGTTTTATCGGGGAGACGCTGGAAGCGTTGGGTCGTCTCCTGAATGTCTGTGGCACAGTGGATCCGCTCTCCGTCGCAAGGACACTCATTGGTGAATTTGATGCCCTGGTCCGGTGGACTGCAAGGACCCAGTCTCTGTCACCGCAGACATTGAAGGTTCGAGAAATTCTGAAGCGGGCAAACGATCCCAACAAACTTCTCTTCGATGACCTGCCAAGCCTGACAGAACCGCTTGCTGATGGCAGTTTTGATGCTGCGGCAACGGCGATCCTGCTGCGCGATGCGCTTGCGGAAATGCGTGCAGCCTACCCAAAGGCACTCGATGCCCTGAAAGCTCTGATGCTGCGCGAACTTGATGTGCGCAGCCAGACCGAAGATGCGTTCACAGCACTCCGCGCCCGTGCAGACAACATCCATTACATTGGTGGAGACCTGCGCCAGGAGGCCTTTGTCGGAAGGCTGACACAGTTCCATGGAACACAGGAAGACATGGAAGGCCTGGTCGGCATTGCGGCAAACAAACTGCCAAGAGACTGGAATGACGGTGATCATCAGCGCGCAGCTGTTGGACTTGCGGAACTTGCGAAAGACTTCCTGAAGACCGAGACGATGGCGCGCGTGAAGGGCCGTAAGGATGGCCGACACGCCATGGCCGTTGTTGTCGGCAAGGAAAATATGCCCCATTCACTGTTCCATGAAATCCAGGTTGCTGACGGGGATTGGGGCGATGTCGAAACGCTTGCGGGAGATCTTGATCGGGCACTGAGTGAGGCCGATCAACAGAAGCGTGAAATCATCCTGGCCGCTCTGATTGAGGTGACATCGAAATACCTCAATACTGATGATGAAGTCCGCGTTGGTGAGCACGCATGAGTGGCACGCGTCATGTCTTGGGCCTGTCGGGTGGGCGAGATAGTGCTGCCTTGGCGATTTTTATGCGTCAACGACATCCCGACATCAACATCGAGTATTTTTTCACAGATACAGGCAAGGAATTGCCGGAAGTCTACGCATACCTGACCCGCTTGGAAGGCTATCTCGGCAAGCCAATCCAACGTTTGAACCCTGATCGGGATTTCGATTTCTGGCTCAAGAGCTACAAGAACTATCTCCCTTCGGCGCAATCACGCTGGTGTACGAGACAACTGAAGCTTCGACCGTTCGAGAGCTGGGTCCGCAACTTTCTTGAGGAGGGCGATACCGTCATCTCCTATGTCGCGATCCGCAGTGATGAAGAGTATCGGGAAGGCTACCAGTCCAGGAAAGCGAAACTGCATGTCCGGCTTCCCTTCAAGGATGCAAGCATTGACAAATCCGGTGTCATCGAAATCCTTGAAGGCTCAGGATTGGGTCTTCCCGACTACTATCGCTGGCGTAGTCGGAGTGGCTGCACATTCTGCTTCTTCCAGCAAAAGATCGAGTGGGTTCGCCTGAAAGAAGAGCACCCCGATGCGTTTGAGGAAGCAAAAAGCTACGAAAAAACAGCCCTCGAACACGGGTCACCGTTCACTTGGTCCCAGGGAGAATCGCTGTCCGACCTTGAGCAGCCGGAACGACAGAAACAAATCAGGGAAGAACACGAAAAGAGACTCAGGCGGGCCAGAGCGCGTCTGCAAACAAATCCCCTGCGACCGCAGCAGACTGTCGATATTGATGATGTTTATGGTGGGGCCGCAAAGGCATGCTTGACTTGCCACAAGTAGCCAAAATGAAAACAAAGGAAGTGTGGCATGAAGAGCTAATTCAGCCAAGGCCACAAATGGTCCCAACACAGCTCAGCAATATTTCTTCCTCGTTCTCGGACTATTCTCGCATTCCATTTTTCAACGGAACGAAGTGGATCAAGAAGGGGAAGGCTCTTCCCGTTTTTGATGAGTTCTTTGGTTCTTTGGGGAAAGATGATGCCATCCGCTTCCGCCTCATCGATTCGCTTTTTCACTTCTTTTTGAGACTTCTCGGTGAATGCCAGATAAAGTTTCCGCTTCTTCACCCAGCTATAGCTTCCAATCACATTGTTCTCTTTTTCTGGCAGAAGAACGAGGTTACCAAGTGTATGCTTTAGGATATCATCCCTATAGAGATCGTCATCCCACCCACTTGTTGGCTCCGTCTGTGGAGCGATGTGCTCGACTGTCCCGCAGTGATCACTACGCCAAGTTTCGTAGTTTAGAAAGTTATTTGTGTTAGCACTTGGCCTGATGCCAGCCTTGTTCCAAAGGCCTGGTTTGTTATCTAATGGCGCGGCCTGATGGGCGGCGATCAGTATCATGAATCTCACAAGTTCGCGGGAATGATTGTATAGCGGATTTGCCACAGCCTTCCCGACCCAGGATTCCCTGCTAAGATTTTTGATCTTATGATTCAGAAGAGCTCTGAAAGCCTCCTTGAGTTCTTCTGGTGGAAGTATGTCATTACTGTGATCGAAAGATGCGCAGAGACCATATTTTCTGCTTGATCCAGGCCCTTCTTTCGGAGCCATAACTGCCCTCAAATCGCTATCGATTCCTGCCGTCCCACCCGTCGCTGCACGTCTTAGAACAACAAAAGAAACAAGGGTACGAAGAACACAAACAAAGTCATGATCACCACATTGTCTAAAGTGGTCAGACCAGTAGCGAGAGAGTATGGGAAGAGCGAGGCTCATTTTCATTTTGGAAATGACCGACATGAGAAGCTTGACCTCATCGACCGTTTCAACTGGATGAAAACTTCCCAACTCTTCAATGCCTTTATCTTCCCAGTAGTATCGACGGAATCGTGAAGAATCAGCGAGTGAACTTACGAACCTGCGCGCAGAGTCTTTGCCAGTCTTCACTGCATTGTCATAACTTTGGCGCAAGAAGTTGCGCTGTGCAGCAAGGTCCTTAGAGAGCTTCTTGCCTTCGAGATAGAGCGCAAACGTAATGATCAGATCCTTTGTCTCCGTTTGTTTCTTTGTGGTATCCGAGAAACGTTGGTCCAAATTCTTGTCGATTGTGGAAAACGCACTTTCAGAAGGAGTGCCTGCATAACCCCCCTGTTTGTTCTCATACTTAATCACCCGAGGTTTTAGAGTTTCGAGTGCTGTGAGAGGTTCACCCGTCGTATTTAGAGTATCGAAAATATCGAAAGCGGCAGATGCGTCTCGTGTCGTGACCCGAGTGAGCACAATACATCTACAAAAATAGGAAGCAAACAGAAGAGTTCGTAGCAGAGCATGAAGCCTCTCATGTTTAATAATTTCTTCAATTGCTTGATGACGGTCTGCTTCATCATTTATAATGTCGGAGAATTTGCTAAAGAAGGTTCGGTATTGCCGCCTTCTGGACCAAGATATGTCGAACAGCTCGCATTCTGTGTCCTCATACCACTCGGCATCGTTGAGTTTACTGACAAGACCCCGAATACGTTCATAATTATCAAGAAGCTTCGCAATGTCAGTACCATTTCCAAGGTTTGTAGGCTCATATTCGGTCGTTTCGTTGTCACAATGATTGGAAAATCCATAGAGAAATTGTGCGATCACTGACCTGTATTCTGACTTGGCTTCACTGCGCCCACGAGAGTCAACATGTCGGATTATTCGTGGAAATGGAAATTTCTTCGTCGGCGAAACATGTTGTGATCCCACCGCACATGCATAGAGTTCATAGTGCAGTGCATTTATTTCTGCTTCGATCCATCTTTTTATCTTGGCATTATTAACAGAAGAGGGAAAATCTGCATCCTTAAGATGTCTGTGCAGTGCCCCGTTGAGAGCGCAGGCAAATAGCGACAAAGTTGTCAAACGCTGTTGTCCGTCGACCACGGCATAAGAGATACCATCAAAATCTTCCTCTTTATCCTCTTCCTTAACAAGAATTACCGCACCAAGGAAAGTAAAAGCGTTGGCATCTCCGCCCTCCGATGTGCGCGTAAAACCGTTAAGTATGTCATAATACAGACGGGTGATATTTCCTTCAGACCAATCATACGGGCGTTGGTACTCTGGGATCACAAAACCGACACGCCCATCTTCAAGCATTGCCAATTCAAGAGGGCTGGCCGCAACTGCCTCAAACAGATCTTTTGCTTCTTTCATGCTTGCTCCGAAAATATGCTCATTCTTATACTTTGTGCTCAAGGTCATACTGTTGGAGCACAGGTCTCAAGATTTCATATGCTTCAGAGCGATTGTCTGACAATGATGAAAACTCGGCAACACGGACAAGTTCAGATTCTATCAAGCGCTTGGCATATTCAGATTCTGTATCAAATTGTTGTGGCAAAACGACGATGAAGTCATGAATCAAGGCGTGTTTCTTCCCCGGCGATCGGCGTAGGATCCGGCCGCGGCGCTGGATAAACTGACGCGGGTCTCTTGAACTGGCAAGGATGTATGCTGTACTGCACGCCGGTATGTCAATACCTTCGTCGAGGCACCGGATGGCAACCATCGCGTCAATTAGACCAAGTCGGAAATTATCCAGTATCCTGATGCGGTCATTGCGGGATTCCTGCGATGTGAAGCGAGAGACATTCCAGGACATTTCGTCCAACATCGCGCTGACCGCTTTGTCTTGTCGTATGTCTCCCACGTCGCTACCTTCGGGAGTGTTTGTGTTCTCACCATTCTCAATGGTACCGTCGCCGCAATAGAACAATGTGTGCCGAGTTGGTCGTTCTCCGGTCAGCAAGTCCTGAAGTGCCAGGAGCTTGTTGGCAGCGGAGCCGACAAGCCGTGCACGTTTCATAAGCAGACGAGTTAACTGCTGGGATATGCCGTATTTGCAATCCTTTTGGCGGGCCACAATGCGTCCGATCTGCTCTGAGAGATCAATAAACTCTCCCGCTTCCTCACTCGTAAACTCAATTAGATGGGGGTAGTACGTATAAGGTGTCAAGACCTTGTCCTTGACTGCCTCTTTCAATGTGTAGCGAGAAACAATGTCACCGTAGAATTCATTTAGGCGCTCGTTACGCGTTTCGTCGATATAGTGTTTCGGTGTTGCGGAAAGTCCGATTCGGAATTTTGCATGCTTGGGCAGAAATCCTTCATAAGCCTGAGATGTGTGGTGATGACACTCGTCACCGATCCACATCAAAAAATCGCCCTTGATCTTTGCAAGGCACTCTTGGAACTTTGGGCTTTTGAGCGTTCGGTTCACAACAACAATAGCACCAAAATTGCGACTACCCATGGCCAGTTCGTGGATCAAGCACCGCAGATCGTCTTCCCATTGTGATCTGGATACGTAGCATTTCACTGGGTAAATATTGAATTTTGAGAGGATATCGACCCACTGATCGGCGAGACTCTGGTACGGAACCGCAATCACGCATGTAAGACCGTCAATTTTTTCTGACAGTTTCACGACTGCATGAATGGCAGTAATGGTCTTTCCAGCACCTGTAGCGAGATCGAATATTCCTTGAAAATCACCCTTAGATTTCCAAGCACGGAGCGCATTGATCTGATGGTTCCGAATTTTGAAAGGTTGGCCGTTGATAGTTTTGGGCTTACTTGGCTTATCATGCGCGGCCTTCATTTCGCCTTCAGTAGATAATTCGATGCGTGCGGCAATGGCTGCTTCGACTTCTGGATCAGGTGTATAACCGAGAGATTGACCGACAGATATTAGGTTATCACGAACAGCAGTCGGAATATCGATAACCGCAGTGCCCCTGCTTTCATTTTTCCATAACCGTTCAAAGCTCTCAATATGCGGTTCACAGAACTCGGAATGTTCCGGCACCCATGTCCGGAAGACATTAATAGATTCATAGTTATGGGTAGGCAGCAAGGCATGTGTGCTTTCATTTGCCGAGCCTGCAAAGACAACCTTATCGCCGGAGTCGTCTGAAATAATTCCAATCTTGTCGTGATACATGCCCCGTTCGCGGATTGCGATCTTCAGATCAAGCCGTCCGTTTGCAACAAGCCAGGCCAGGGTATCAAAGCGGTTCTGGAACAAATCGTCACTGATATTTTTGGTCATTGATATCAGTTCGATGCCAATTTTATCTATTATCTCTCTTTTGCGATAGCCCCTTTTCACAGCTTCAAGGTCTTCGGGTTCGGCAAAAGTACCAAGGATCAACCTGATTTGACCACAATGAGTTACGAATTCAGAAAGAGCTTGTGCAGCGCAGGTTATGGTTGATGCTGAAAAAAAACCGACAGCGCGATCATAGCGTGTCGCGACGGAGAGTGTCGGAAAGTAGAAATCTTCCAGTATGTGATCCTGGTCGGACTTATAGACGCCCTTGTACGATAATTCCCGCAACACTTAGAATGAGATTCCCGACAAGTCGTAGTTTCCTTCATCCGTATTCAGAAAGCCGCGTCCCTTGAGCAATTCCAAAATGTCCCGGTCGGGGTACTCACCCCCGAATCGATTCATAGCTTCTTTGATAATCTGAAGGCCACCATTCACATACTCCTCGAAGATTTCTGCACAGTGGCTTTCCTCTCCCTCCTTTAGAATTTCAGGGTCTTGGGTTTCAGCAAGCGCAATGAGGTAAATCAAATCTTCAGCATCAACACGCTCAAACTGTTGGTAGGAGATATCCTCGACGCCTCGTTTTTTATCGAGCGGAAGACGGCGATGTTCGGAGTAGCCTAAGAGGGCAGCAAAGCAAAGCAACTCGCGGATCGTTGGGAAGAGTGTCCGTTCAGCATCAGGAAGTTTCTCCACAGCAAGCTTCTGAACCATTTTTTCATGAACACGGCTCCTGTTGATGTTCGGTGCACGACTACTCATGGGCTGGTAATCTCCACAATCTCGGTTCCATCATATTCGGAACTGAAGATAGCTGTCTTGTACTCCTTGCCTGCAAAGGAGCGTGATTCCTGCTTGCGTTTGCCCTGTGGTTCCGAATTATGACGCACAAGCAGGTATTCAGCCCCGAGACGATCCCCGATGGTCTCAAGGACACTCTTGGATCCCTGTGACTTTGAAACAAATAAAACGACCTGTTGAGCCATTTTTGGGATGAACTCTGCTGTAGTTGTACGATATGCCTCATCAAGCTGACCAAATGGTGAATCCAGTACAAGTGGGGCAATTGTTCCCGGAAGGAAATCCTGACTCTTATCGTCCTTGCGCGATTTTGCGAATTGAATGAGTGCAGATGTAAATGCGAGGCCAAGCAACTGGTTTTCTCCACTTGACTTTGGCAGAACCGTGCCGTCGGTATTTCGGAGCGTAATGACATAGTCCTCGGACATTTTCAGGTGCAGTACCTTGCGCGAAGTAGCTTCAAGAACGCGGCACACTTCCGCATGTAGCAGGTAGCGGGCTACATACTCTTCATGCTCAAGCCGAACTCTGAGATTTTTGATGATTTGTTTGCAGCGGTCAAGCCGATGACCGAGAATGGCAGCTTGTGAGTTTAGATTGGCAAGATTCTGAATTTTGCGTTCGGCTTCTTCTTTATTTTTCTCATCCGAGTTAATTTTTTCCTCATACGCTCCAATATCGTTATCAAGTACCCGCATCTCGTTCATTAATTCATCGCGACGATTCTCTTGTTCATAAATATTATCAAGCTTGATTCCCTTGAGGTTGTCGCTAGCTTCGTTGAGTTGTGCCTCGATCCTCGAATATTCACTATTGGTTTCCGCAAGTTTTTGTTTTGCTTCTCTTAACCGTCCAGGTGCTTTTTCGCGTTCTTTTCTTAATACTGTTAGCTGAGCACGCACCTTCGTTATGCGGTCTCGCATAATCCGGTTTGCGGCCTTCGTTAAGAGGCTTTCAACTTTCCTGCTCTCTGAACTGCCCGGTGCAAGCTTTGTGCCGCATATGCACTGCTCTGCTTCGAGGATGTCTTTGACAAATTCTTCGTTGTAAGGCGAGGGTATTCGCCCTTGATGCTGTTGTTTGTCAAGAAAGGAAAAAGTTTCCTCGGTGATACGTTTCGAGACGATAAAGCGGCCATTTTCACCAAGCCACTTGTATACTTCGTCTTCTTCTCCCCTTTTTCGCCTCTGAATACGATCGAGCTCTTTGTTCAGACGGTCGCGGTTTTTTTGAATTTCTTTGGCGGCGGCTGTCCCGCGAAGCTTTGCCTCAATGTCATTGATTTGCTGTTCAGTCTGCCTTCGACGTTTCTTAAATTCGTCAATCTGCTTCTTATGCGTCAAGATATTATCTGATAAAATATTGATATGATTGTTTAATTCTTCGGTCTGTATTGTTTTTGCCTCCGCCGGTATCTGCTTTTGGAAATAGGTTTTGGCAGAATTAAGATCCTCAATCGCCCTCTCAATCAGGGAGCAACCGAGGATATCGCGGACCGCGCTCTTAATTGAGGCCTCGTTGTTCTCACCCAGAAAAACCTCTGCATGCTCACCATCGAACAGAAAATGAGCGGCCATCTTGCGAGGAAGCACTGTATTAATGAATGTATCCGGCGTGTCGAGCGGGACCTGACTGCCTTCTTCAATGCGCCAAACCATAAACTTATTGCTTGATGAGGAGGAACGCGCAGCCCTGTAGCGTTTCTCGTTATGCTCAAAAAAGACCTCCACTGAGGCTTCGTCGCGACCTGCCTTCTTAGCATCATAGTTCAGGATGTCTCGACGCTTCTCAAACTTTTTCGTTGTCTCACCAAAGAAACACCAGAGCATGGCATTCAATAGAGTTGTTTTGCCTACACCGTTCTCGGCATGAACAATGGTTACATTGCGATCAGGTTTCTTAGAGAAGCGGATGGAGGTCTCACCGTAAAAACAACGGAAATCCCGCATCCTGATCTCTTCAAGAATCATTCCTGGTGCCCCTTGGGAGTATGCCTTATGATAATTTCGCGGAGCTTTTGTCGACGTTCAGTATTCACATTGCGTTTCTCATAGAAATACTCTCTCAAGCTCGATGATCTCCCGAATAATCCGATCTTCTTTGTCATTCTGTTCCAAGGGCTCGCCTGTCATACATCCTGCCTTTACAAACCACTAAACTTCAGGAGATTGCAATCGCGTTGTGCTACCATAACACTATATAGTACATTGTGGAAGATCAGTCATATCGTGCAAAATATTTGCCGAAATATGACATAGTGTCGTTACTGCTACCATACATGAATATGACCAAATGCGTTCCCACTTTCAGCTTGATGCACAGCGGCAGGGAGTCAAAGCGGAGCAGGCTTGGAGGGATGAACAACAATCCGCCACGATAATATCTGTCATGGGGGTATCAGAGATGTACAATTCGGTGGTGTTGTGTGGAGTGAAGGAGTTTTTGGCGGCAGTGGGTTGCGTTCCGGGATGAATTGGATATAATCCAAGGCGAACAGCGGTGGTTGGGTGTCCAAAGCCCGGCTTCCAATCAATCTTTCTGGGACGGGCCGCGTGCCCGTTTTTTTGTGTTGGTGTCTTGAAGCGGGGTCGGATGACGCATCTTGTTGCGGCAACGCGGTCGGATCGGCGGATCCTGGCGATTGTTGAGCCGGTGGCGCGGGGAATGGGGTATGAGATTGTCCGCCTGCGGCTGGGTTGTGGTGAGAGGAAATCACTGCAAGTGCTGGCTGAGCGGGACGATGGCCGAATGGATATTGACGATTGCGCGAGGCTGTCGAGGGCACTTTCGGTGGAGCTGGATGTGCGGGATCCGATCGCGGGAGGGTATTCGCTTGAGATCTCGTCGCCGGGGATTGATCGACCGCTGACAAGGCCGGGGCATTTCCAGACCTGGCTTGGGCATGAGGTGCGGATTGAGGCTGAAGGGCGGAAGCTGCGGGGTCGGCTGAGCGGGGCTGACGGGAATGCGATCACACTGGCGTGTGATGAAGGCGAGGTTGCCGTCGACTTTGCGATGATCCGCAAGGCAAGACTGGTCCTGTCTGATGCCCTGCTGCAAGCGGGTGTTGCGGGCGGAGATGCGGATGGGTGACGGAATTGATACAGGGATACAGCAATGACGATATCAAGTGCAAATCGACTGGAGTTGCAGCAGATCATCCAGTCCGTTTCTTATGACAGGGGCGTTGAGCGGGAAGTCGTGATCGGAGCGATCGAGGAGGCGATCTCCAAGGCGGCCCAGCAGCGGTATGGTCAGGAGCTGGACATTCGGGCCAGGTATGACGAGCTGGTCGGTGTGATGAACCTGAACCGGTACCGCGAGATCGTTGAGGTGGTGGACAATCCCCACAGTCAGATTGGCCTGGAGGATGCCAGGGAGCTGGATCCGGAGGCGAGGATCGGGGCGGAGCTGTGTGAGCAGATGCCGCCGGTCAATATTGAGGAGATGGACCGGATCATCGTGCAGAACGCGATCCAGGTGATCCTGCAGAGGATTCGGGAGGCGGAACGGGAGCGGCAGTACGAGGAGTTCAAGGATCAGGTCGGGCAGATTGTCTCCGGAACTGTCAACCGGGAGGAATTCGGCAATATCATCGTCGATGTCTCTGTTGGTGAGGCGGTGATTCCGAAATCGCAGCGGATTGGGCGGGAAACGCCGATGAAGGGGGAAAGGGTCCGGGCGATTGTCACCGAGGTCAATCGTGAACTGAAGGGTCACCAGGTGCGTCTCTCGCGGACCTCACCGGAATTCCTCAAGGAACTGTTCCGGAATGAGGTGCCGGAATTCTATGATGGATCCATTGACATTGTTCGTGTGGCCCGGGATCCGGGATCACGGGCCAAGATCGCCGTCGTCTCCTACGATTCAAGCATTGACCCGGTCGGGGCCTGTGTCGGTATGCGCGGCTCACGGGTTCAGGCGGTCGTGAATGAGCTGCAGGGTGAGCGGATTGATGTCATCCCCTGGATGGATGAAATGTATGATCTGGTGACCGAATCGCTCCGGCCCGCCAAGGTGCTTTATGGATTGCGCGACAAGGAAGGCAGTCCATCGACAGTCGTTGTGCCCGATGCGATGCTGGCACTGGCTATTGGATCTCGGGGGCAGAATGTCCGGTTGGCCCGCAGTCTGACCCAGCTGGATTTGACAATCTTGACGGAAACCGAGGCCAATCAGCGTCGGGAAGAAGATGCGATCAAGTATCAGCAGACCCTTATGGAACAGATCAATATTGATGGTGAACTGGCCGGCTATCTGGTTGCAGACGGGTTCGTGTCGGTTGATGTCATTGTCTCCAGCAGCATTGATCAGCTGGAGATGTGCGAGGGAATTGATGCGGATATCGCGGCAGCGTTGCAGGAGCGGGCCCGGGAATATCTTGAGCTGGAAGCCAGGGAGGCCATGGAGGAGGCGCGCAGATACGGGTTGCAGGATGATCTGGCGGAGTTTGAGCAGCTGACGCCGAAGATGCTTCTGGCACTGGCCGAGAATGATATCACGACGCTGCGGGGCTTTGCGGAATGTGCTGCCTGGGAACTGACAGGTGGCGTGACTGTTGAGAGGGGCCAGAAAATCAGGGATGATGGTATCCTGGAAATGTTTGATCTGTCCAATGATGAAGCTGAGATGCTGATCATGACGGCGCGTGCCATGATCGGGATCATCAGCACCGAAGAGTTGATGCAGCAGGTTGCCGTGCAGCGTGCTGAAGACGACGCAGGGATGGCTGATGAGCCGTGGCCGCCGAGCATGTCGTAGGATTCGCATCCGGCGGTGCCTGGTCAGCGGCAGAAGGGACCATCAGGACACGCTGCTGCGGTTTGTTGTTGAACGGGGACAGATCCAGCCTGACCTGCAGCTGTCAAAAGGAGGACGCGGTTACTGGGTTAAGTCTTCGCGGCATTCTCTCCAGACAGCCATGGATCGCAATCTCTTTGCCCGGGCCGCACGCTGTGAGGTTGCCGTATCCGGGGAATTGCCGGCGATTGTTGAGCGGGGGCTTGTGAGGCGATTGTTGATGACCCTGTCCGGTCTTCAGCATCTGGCTGTTGACGATGGGGTTGATGATCCTGCGACGGGTCGCGAGGGTTTCGTATTTGCACCAGCGGGCACAGATGGGGGGCCTGATTTACCCTTGACGGTCTATCGATGTCTTGATGGGGCAGAGATTGCGAGAGTCAGCAAAGGGATGCGCACATGCGGCTTCATGGTCCCGTGTGGTGGAATTGCGAGACGAATTCGGGTAGAAGCGGAGCGCCTGGGGCGGTTTCGTGCATTGGATGATCAGAACTGACCGATGCAAACAGGCATCATAGAGAGGGTATAAGACGGTATGGATGGCAAGACACTGAAAGCCAACCCGAACGCACCGGGATATCGAACCAGGCATGTCCAGAAGGGTGGAATCGTTGGTGGCCCTGGTCAGCGTGTTGTGGTCTCGAACCGTGATACGACATTCAAGCCACGTGCTCCGGTCAAACCGCGTCCGGTGATAAGTCCTCCAAAATCAGGACCATCTGAGCGACCCGCTCCGGCTGGCAAGACACTGTCTGAAGCGGAGGCCCGACGCTTGCGGGAGCTGGTGAGAAACCAGCAGAAAAAACTGGACGCGAGTGCAGAACGGAACAGGCAGGAAGAGGAAGCCGCCGCCGTTCGTCGGCGACGGGAGGAAGAGGAGCAGTTCCGGGCGGCTGAGGCAGCAAAAACCAGGGATGCAGCCGAACGTCGCGAACAGGAGGATGCGGTTGAGCGTGAGGCTCTGGAAGCGGAGCAGAAGCGCACGCGGGATATCAAGCGTGCCGAGGCAATCAAGGAAGCTGTCAACAAGCTGCGCGACGCTGACCAGATGCACGAGGACAAGGGTCGGGGTGATGGCCGGGTTGGTGGCAAGGCCAAGAATCGACGCAACCGCGACGGTGAGATGGAGCAGACACGGCGGCGTCCATCCTATGGTGTCCGAAGGGACAGCAAGAAGATCAATGTCAACAAGGCACTGGAAGAGGAGCATCAGCGTTCCCACGCGGCATTCCGGCGTCAGCAACAAAAGCGACGAAAGGCTGCCGAAGAGAATCCTGTGGTGCGCGAGAAGGTGATCCGGGATGTCCAGTTGCCGGAAACCATTGTTGTTCAGGAGTTGGCGAACCGGATGGCCGAGCGGGTGTCAGAAGTTGTCAAGGCACTGATGGAGGCCGGTGTTGCGGCAACCCAGAATCAGTCAATTGATGCCGATACGGCCGAGATTATCATCCAGGATTTTGGTCACAACGTCATCCGGGTTGCAGAGTCGGATGTGGAGCATGCCATTGAAACAGCCGAGGACAGGGTTGAGGATATGCAGCCCCGCCCACCTGTGGTCACCGTCATGGGGCATGTCGATCACGGCAAGACATCCCTGCTCGACAGGATCAGAAACTCCAAAACGGCAGCGGGTGAGGCCGGTGGGATCACCCAGCATATCGGTGCCTATCAGGTCGAGGCGGGCAAGGGGCAGACGATTACCTTTATCGATACACCAGGCCATGCGGCTTTCTCTGAAATGCGTGCCCGTGGTGCCAATGTGACAGACATCGTCATTCTGGTTGTGGCTGCTGATGATTCCGTGATGCCGCAGACGATCGAGGCCATCAATCACTCCAGGGCAGCCGGGGTCCCGATGATCGTGGCGATCAACAAATGTGATCGGCCCGATGCCGATCCTGACCGTGTCCGGGAGACTCTCCTGCGCCACGAGGTTGTGGTGGAGAAGTACTCCGGGGATGTGGTCGATGTGGAAGTCTCGGCCCTGAAGGGTGATGGCATTGATGAACTTCTGGATATGGTTGCCCTGCAGGCAGAGTTGCTTGATCTGAAAGCCAATCCCGGCCGGGCGGCAGAAGGGACAGTGGTTGAAGCCCGTCTGGATGTCGGTCGCGGCCCCGTCGCGACGGTCCTCGTCCAGAAGGGTGTGTTGCGGAAGGGAGATGTCTTTGTTGCCGGTGAGCAGTGGGGGAGGGTCCGGGCTCTGATCAATGATCGTGACGAGCAGGTCAAATCAGCCACGCTCTCAATGCCCGTTGAGGTTCTGGGTCTGAATGCGCCGCCACTGGCCGGTGACATTCTGAATGTGGTCGAGAGCGAGTCACAGGCAAGGGAAATCTCCCAGTACCGCCAGAAACTCAGCAAAAGTAAAAAATCGACCGCAGGTGCCCTCGCCAATCTGGAGTCCATCATGCGAATTCAGGATGGGGTGGAGCAGACTGTGACCAAGGATCTCTCCGTTGTGGTCAAGACCGATGTCCAGGGGTCTGCCGAGGCCATCACACAGGCCCTGGCCGGCATTGGCAACGAAGAGGTCCAGGTGCGGGTTCTGCATGCGGGCGTCGGGGCCATCACCGAGACGGATATCTCTCTGGCC
>JAPOSK010000002.1 GCA_026709725.1 Paracoccaceae bacterium
CCAAGGGAGTGATTCTCCCATGGCTGACGTTTCATGACATCTCCCGATGCACCCCGGCTCCTGGCCCGATTCGGCCGAATCGGGCCAGGAGCCGGCTGTCACGGGCCCAAGACATGACACGGACCGGTACTGCTGCAAAACATTCGGGACAGGGGCCCGGTGCGATTTTGGCAGACCGTGCATGATCAGGCAGCTTGCAGATTTCCGGGTCAGCCATACGGGGATCACACCCAAATCCAACCAGGACGGGCAGATCTGCTCAGATACACTGAAGCATGAGACAGGATGGGTATTGGATTGAAGAAGCATCTCCACCCTGCGCAAAGATGTCTCGGTCAGGGGATATCCTGTGCCCCTACCCCCTGTTGGGTGAGAAGGGTCGCTTGCGGTTATATAAAATTCTACTAAGTTCTATACTGGAAAAGATATAACCGGTTAGAAGTTGCTGGGAAGAACTGTGGATCCTGTAAGAAACCCATTCGCACCCGGAGCAGGTTCACAACCACCAGAACTTGCTGGTCGAGACGAAATCGTAAATGATGCCATCATCGCGCTAAAGAGAACGAAGATCAGACGGCAGGCAAGATCTCAAATGCTTCTTGGGCTACGCGGAACCGGCAAGACAGTCCTATTGAACACGGTTGAAAATGCAGCCGAAGAGAGCGGCTATATGACTTCAGCTATTGAGGCCCCGGAGAAAGAATCGTTGGCGGAGCTTCTGTACCCGAAAATGCAACAGGCTCTCCAGAAGCTTTCGCATATCGAGTCTGCCAAGGCAAAAGCACATGCTGCCCTCAAGGCCCTGAGAAGTTTTGCAAGCGTGTTCGGGATTCAGATGGGTGACTTGTCAGTTTCCGTTGACCCTGAGCCTGGAGTGGCCGACAGCGGAAATCTGGAATACGATCTCTCTGACATTTTCATTGCAATCGGAACTGCGGCCGAAGCAGCAGGCAAGGGCTGGTGTCTCCTGATTGATGAGGTTCAGTATCTCGATAAAGAAGAACTTGCGGCACTTATCGTTGCAATACACAAAATCAGCCAAAAGCAACTCCCTGTCATTTTTTTTGGCGCAGGCCTCCCTCAGCTGGCCGGTCTATCCGGCGATGCCAAATCTTATGCCGAAAGGCTCTTTTCCTATCGAGAAGTCGGCGCACTGGACAAAGGGGCCGCCATGAAGGCAATCAGGGGGCCAATAAATGACGAAGGAGAGGAAATAACCGCCGGCGCACTGAGCAAGATTCTCGAAATTACAGAAGGTTATCCGTACTTCCTTCAGGAGTGGGGTTTCCAGTCCTGGAATACTGCTGAAAGGTCACCCATCAATACGGGTGATGTTCAAGTCGCGACGGATGACGCATTACGAAGATTGGACAATGGATTTTTTCGAGTTCGCCTTGATCGATTAACACCAAAAGAGCGGGAGTATGCCATCGCGATGTCAAAGCTTGGTAAAGGCCCCTACCGCTCATCGGAAGTTGCCGATCAGCTCGGCGAAACCCCAAATCGACTCGGGCCTCGACGGGCAAACATTATTGCAAAAGGAATGATTTACAGCCCCCGATATGGCGATATTGATTTCACCGTCCCAATGTTTGACGATTATCTGCGGCGGAACTGGAGGCCGACAGAGTAGCATCCCATAATCATTGAATTGGCGAGTCAGGCCTGCAGGAAGGGGATGGACCCGGGCAGTGATCATGGGGAGGATTCGGAGTCTTGCCATAGACCGCCTTTCTGGAGGAGGGATTTGAGGAGGGCCGCGTCGTCGGTCATGATTGCGTCTATGCCGATCTCGATCAGCCATTCCATGGTTGGCCGATCATTGATTGTCCAGATCTGAATGGGCAGATTGCGCTGCCTTGCAGCCCTGATGAACCCGGGGGTGAGGACCCGGATACCACGATGACGAAGCGGGACCTGGATACACTGTGCGGCAAAGTGACCGGTCGGCAGACCGAGAGAGGCAAAACGCAGGCGAATGACTTCATTGCGGGTCATGGAGGTGCAGAGGCGTGGGCCGGCCTGTTCCCGAAGCCAGAGAATGCGTTTAACGGAGAACGATCCAACGCAGACCCGGTCCCAGATGTTCTGTTCAGCGAGGACGCGATGCAGTGGTTCGACTGCATTGTCTTCCTTGGGATCAACAATGAACCGGGCATTGGGCCAGCGGTCAAGAAGATCGGTAAAGAGAGGAATTCGGGCCATGCCGGCAACCTTGAGCCTGCGAAGGTCATTCCAGTCCTGTTCAGTGATCCGTCCCGCTCCGTCCGTCATGCGATCAAGATCATCATCGTGGAAGGCAACAAGTTTGCCATCGCGGGTCACATGAACATCGGTTTCCAGATACCGGTAGCCAAGGTTGTAGGCAGACTCGAAAGCCTCCATGGTATTTTCCGGATAAAGGGTCGAATGTCCCCGATGCGCAATGGGCAGGGGTCCGGGCATCCAGTCATGCTCAAGAAAATCGTGCATAATTCCACCTGTCCCTGTACGGATCGAATGGACATTCTATCGGGACGACACCAATTGCCAGGATGCCCAGACTTGCAAGTTGTGGGAGAATGGCAACAATCACGGACGATCACAACAGGGAAGAATCTGAACTGAATGAACTGGATCTCAAACTATGTCAGGCCCAAACTGAAGGCCATCCTGAATCCATCATCTGATGATCAGCCCGAATTGTGGTCGAACTGCAAGAGCTGTAACGTCATGATCAGTCACCGGGCCATGGAACGGTCGCTCCATGTCTGTCCCGAATGTGATCATCACATGCCAATCCCTCCACGGCGGCGTCTGGCCAGTCTTTTTGACAATGAAATCTACGAGGTGATTGCCGTTGACCAACCGGACGAGGATCCCCTCCGTTTTCGTGACAGCAAACGGTACACGGATCGAATTCGCGATGCCCGTCGAAAGACCGGCGAGGATGAGGCGATGCTGGTGGCAGATGGAATGATTGGCGAGACCCGCATGATTGTTGCTGCCCAGGACTTCCGATTCATGGGTGGATCGATGGGAATGTATGTTGGCAATGCGATCGTCACTGCATGTCAACAGTGTATCAGGAACCGGTTGCCCCTGGTGATCTTCACAGCTGCAGGTGGAGCACGAATGCAGGAAGGGATCATGAGCCTGATGCAGATGCCGCGAACAACCGTCGCCATCAAACAGCTGAAAGACAATCGACTTCCCTATATTGTCGTCCTTACAAATCCGACCACGGGTGGTGTGACAGCGTCCTATGCGATGCTGGGAGACATCCATATTGCGGAACCGAAGGCCTTGATCGGGTTTGCCGGACCACGGGTGATCGAGCAGACAATCAAGGAGAAACTCCCCGAAGGATTCCAGACCTCGGAATACCTGCATGAGCACGGAATGCTGGATATGGTCGTCCATCGATCAAGAATCCGTGAGAGACTCATCCTGTTAACCCGTATGCTGATGCACCAACCATCACCTGTACGCGGTCGACTGTCCAGTCGACCGGCAATCCCGGTGGGAATGAGAGGCCGTTCATGACAGAAAAAGTTGCACTCATTGTCGCAGGAGGGAGCGGTATCGGGGCCGATGCCGCGCGAAAACTCACCGAAGAGGGATTTCGCGTCGGGGTTATGTCATCATCAGGCAGGGGTGAGGCACTTGGTCAGGCGTTGGGCGGGCTGGGGTTCACGGGCTCAAATCAGAAACCTGATGATCTCGGCACCTTTGTTCACCTGGCAATGGAGCGATTTGGCCGTGTCGATGGTGTCGTCAACTGCACCGGACACGGGCCCAAGGGGGATCTCGATGACATCTCCGATGAGGACTGGCACACCGGGCTGGAAATCTATCTGCTGAATGTTGTCCGCATGACGCGGTTGATCACTCCGATCATGATCCGGCAGGGCGGTGGATCAATTGTCAATGTGTCAACTTTTGCAGTCTTTGAACCGGATCCTGATTTTCCGACATCAGCGGTCATTCGGGCGGCTCTGGCGAGCTACACCAAGCTCTTCAGCACCCGTTATGCTCACCAGGGACTGCGAATGAACAACGTCCTGCCCGGTTTCATTGACAGCCTGCCGGAAAAACCCGATCGGCGCAAACGCATTCCCATGGGTCGCTATGCCAGGGTTCGGGAACTGTCGAACACGGTCGCGTTCCTCATCAGTGATGCGTCAAGCTACATCACCGGACAAAATCTCCGCGTTGACGGAGGCCTGACGGCCTCGGTCTGAAACCGGTGGCAGGGTCCATGACTGACAGCATGGCTCCTGACAGCGAGGCAGAGACAGGGACAATCCTGGCACGGTTGGGCACTCTTTATCCCAGGAGCATTGATCTGGCCCTCAATCGTCCAAAGCGGCTGCTGGCCGCGCTCGGCCATCCGGAAGAACGGTTGCCACCCGTTGTCCACATTGCCGGGACGAATGGCAAGGGGTCAACACTTGCCATGATCCAGGCCGGTCTTGCGGCAGCGGGGCAGTCAGTCCACGCCTATATCTCGCCGCATCTGATGCAGTTCAATGAGCGTATTACACTGGCCGGACAGCACATCACGGAAACAAGCCTCGTTGAGGTGCTTCTGGAGTGCGAGAGGGTCAATCGGGGTCAGGCAATCTCACTCTTCGAAATCGCAACAAGTGCGGCCATGCTGGCCTTCTCGCGCACGCCAGCCGATTATCTGCTTCTTGAGGTCGGCCTGGGTGGGCGTCTGGATGCCACCAATGTGGTCAGCCATCCTCATTTGACCGTGATCACGCCTGTCGCAATGGACCATGAACGCTATCTTGGACCCACACTGCCCCGGATTGCCGCGGAGAAGGCGGGTATTCTCAAGCCCGGTGTTCCGTGTGTCGTTTCCCGCCAAAGTCCCGCTGCTCTGGATGTGATTGAGAGGACGGCGAGAAGAACCGGCAGCCCCTTGCTGATACAGGACCGGGATTGGTGGATTTCCCCTGTTGACGGATCTCTCCTCTATTGTGATCAGGAAACAGAGCTCACGCTGCCGATGCCGCGGCTGGTTGGCCCTCACCAGATCGTGAATGCCGGAGCCGCGATCGCTTCTCTGAGACATATGGGGTTTGCGGAAAAAGCGCTGTGCGCAGCTGTGACGCAGGCCCACTGGCCGGGACGGATGCAAAAACTGCAACATGGACCGCTCGTGGACGCTGCACCGGAAGGCGAGGTCTGGCTTGATGGCGGTCACAATCCTGCCGCAGGACAGGCACTGGCATCAACCCTGCGCTCCATGCCCGGGAGAGCAACAGGAATCGTGTGCGGTATGCTCAAAAGCAAGGATGTCCGCGGTTTCCTGAAGGCAATCGACGGAATCGCCGATGCGTTCTATGGCATCACAATACCGAATGAAGCCGCGTCTCTGCCTGCTTCGCATGTGACCCGTCTGGCCAGTGAGCTCGGCTTGCTGTCCTCTGTCTCGGACAGTCCGATTCAGGCCGTCCGCAGCATCCATGCGGCATGTCCTGAATCACGAATTCTTATCTGTGGGTCTCTCTATCTCGCGGGGCAGGTTCTTCGTTTCAACGGCTGACGGCGGATCTCACACCCCGAGAGAGCGATTGATCATTCGGCGGATCTCGGAGGCGGGGTGGGCCCCGGACAGGGAATCGACCGCCTCACCGTCCTTGTACATGATCAGCGTGGGGATACTCCGGATTCCAAGGTCGGCTGCCGTGGTCTGATTGGCATCAATGTCAACTTTGGCAATCTTGATTTTACCATCATACTCATCAGCCAGCTCTTCAAGGATGGGGGCAATCTGCTTGCAGGGACCACACCACTGGGCCCAGAAGTCCACCAGCACCGGTGTCTCTGACTCCTGGACATCGGTGGCAAACGACTGATCCGTCACGGTAATTGTCGCCATATCATTCTCCCATCTCATTTTTATCGATCAATGTCGCCAGCACCGCTTCGCTCCGGGCGCGGGAAACCTTCATAAATTCACCGGTCTCGGTCCACAGGACACCAATGGTGACCTCGCGGTCGGGATAGATTGCATCCAGTGCCTGCCGATACACGCCCATCTGTGCCATGATGTCCGTCGGGATGTCTTCGTTCGACTCTGGCGGTGCGCTGTGACTTTTGAAATCAACGGCGAGCACCTTGTCTTTCAGAATGACAAGTTTGTCAATGATGCCATACATCGGCGACCCAAACTGATCCAGACGGGCGGTCACCGGAACTTCTGACAGGGCATCCGGCCCAAAAATATCGGCATATTCAGGACGATCCAGCAGGGCAAGACACGGCGTGACGATCGCCGCGACCTGCTTCCGTGAATAATCTGGCTCCGCACCCAGCACGATCCGGACTGCAAGGTCCTCCCGCTCCATCCTTGGCACATCCGGCAGAATCTCAAGCAGACGATGGATCAGCGTTCCGCGTGTTGCCGCATCAGGATCATGCCTGCCATCATTCCCGGGACGGGGTGGGGTGGTGGATACAGGCAACGCATCGCTGCCAAGTCTGGAAGGCGAGATTGTCTGGACGGGCTGTTCGGTCGGCCCGGGCCTGGTCAGCAGCCAGCCAGCCCGCTCGACATCAGGGGCCCGGCCTCCCACAGGATCCTTCTCCCCAAGCTTTTGACCATCGGTCAGGTCAGGGGTTTCGTCAGGCCACGTTCCGGTTTCGTAGCGCCGCGCCGCCAGCTCCGGCGGACCGGTATCGGTCTCATATTCAATTTCTGTTGTCGGGAGCACATCCATCGCACTCTCAATGGTATGATACCATTGCTTGCCCGGATTCGGATCCCCGGACCTGGTGGTCTTCTTCCCAACACCCCCGACGATCAGCCAGGACTGGGCCCGGGTCATGGCCACATACAGAAGACAGAGTTTTTCCTCATCAAGACGGGTCGCCTTCTGCTGCCAGATGTCACGATACTCGGATTTGACAAGCATGCTCTTCTCAAGCCAGACCGGAACACCATCAGGATCAAAAAAAAGCCCTCCCCTGACCGGTTTTTGTTTGTGGTCCGTATCGGGCAGTATGACGATGGGAGATTCGAGACCCTTGGCACCGTGAACCGTCATCACCCTGACCGCGTTGGCCTGCTGGGACATTTTCCTCGCAACATCAATGGTTTCCGGGTCAAGCCATTCAACAAAGCCGGTCAGGCTGGATTCGTTCGATTCTTCATAGTTGAGTGCCTGATCCAGCAGAATTTCAATCGCTTCAACAACATGGGCCCCAAGACGACCCTGAAACCGCTGCATGCCATCATGAATCGTCAGAACACGCTCAATCACATCATAGGGTTTGTGGCTGTTTTCCATTGTCAGAAGATCATTCAGAAAATCGACAGCATGCCGGAAACGGGCATTTTCATCAGCACGATTCCTGAGTTCATTGCCCAGCGACCCTTCCCGACCCCAGGCAAGATCAAAGAGATCCTCCTCGCTGATATCGCACAACGGAGAGCGGAGGACACAGGCCAGCGAGAAGTCGTCTTCCCGGCAGGCAAGGCAGGCAAGGAGTGCCATGAGATCCTTGACGACAATCTGGTCACCGAGATTCAGTCGATCAGTGCCCGAATACGGAATACCGCTCTGATGGAGCTCACGGGTCAGGGCCGCATAGAGTCTCGAACGGGTCTGAACGAGAATCAGGATATCGCCGGGTTCAGCCAAGCGGGGACCATCCTTTGTCGGTATCGTCGTCCGCAGCACCTCACGGATGACAGCAATAATGTGGCGGGCATAATCGACAACCTTGTCGCTGTGCCCGGATGAGTCCTCCGGCAGATCGAAAAGTGTCTCTTCGGTTGGCTCCCGGAGCTGTTCAAAAAATCCCAGCAGATCAACCCGGCCTGGAAGATCCTCATGATAGGGCCTGCTGGAGACAGATGTGGAAAAGGCCTCAACCGGGGATGATTCAATGGCGTGCTGAACGACATCAAGCACAGCCTTTGCTGACCGAAATGAGTACCGCAGATCCTCTCGAAGAAACTTCAGACCCGCCTCCCTGCAGAGCCGTTCATAGTACACACTCATTTCCATGAACCGTTTGGGATTGGCTCCCTGGAATCCAAAAATCGACTGTTTGGAATCCCCCACCGAAAAAATCGTTCGCGGTTTGCCCTCATGCTGACCGGATCCGGCTGTGAACTCCGCCGACAACTGGCTGACAATATCCCAGTTGCGGTCATTCATATCCTGCGCTTCATCGACCAGGATATGATCAATTGCTGAATCGAAACGATAAAGAATCCAGTCGGCGATCTGTGGATCGCTCAGCATTCTGTACAAACGCATCAGAAGATCATCGTAGAACAGGGAGCCATGCGTCTCCTGGTACTGCACCAGTTCGGTCAGCAGGGCGTCTGCAAACCGATGACAGGCAATGGTTCTTGCGGCGACCGTGCCCGCTATCTCAAGTGACTTCAACTCAGCCAGCCGGTCGGCATATGCCGTCAGTTGCTGCACCATGGTCTCACCCAGAGCATCAAGTGTCGATTTGTTGGCAAAGCCCTGCCGCGGCTGAAACATCCGGTTCCTGTCAAGAAAGACATCACAAAGCGTCACGAAGGATTCGGTATTGACCATCTCAAGGGCCGATTTGATTTTGGTCGCCCGCTCCTGGTCTCTTTTCCCACCTGCCTGCAATGTGGACTGAAACGTTCTCAGCATTGTGAGATCCCGCTCCTCCAGTGCCTGGCGGACATACGAATCATTCCAGCCGTTGTATTCATTGACAAGGTTGGCAACCTTCCGGTTGACTGTCTCATCTGCTGCAAGGGGGTTGTCGTTCTCCCGCAGGATGGCACGCAACTGCTGACTTGGTGGCAGGGTGAATTCCCGTGCATTCTGCATGATATCAAGCGTCAGGGCCTCGAATGTCTTTTCGTTGGTGAAATGACAGATCATGGCAAAAAGATCCGGGTTCTTCACGGCCATATCCGAGAGGATTGAACGCAGAAGGCCTGTTTGTTCGCGGTCATCGACAACACCAAAACGGGGTGAAATTCCGGCTTCGACCGGAAACTTGCGCAGCATCGCCGCAGCGAAGGCATGGACAGTGGAGAGGTTGAACCCCTTGCCCGGATCAACCATTCGGGCCATCAGTGTCCGACAGTGGTCGAGTGTCCTGTCCACGATGGCATCGGAGTCCACCCCGATCGCAGCGATTTCAGAGCGCAGCATCTCACCGGGGAGCATTGTCCAGCGACTGAAGATCTCCATCAGGCGATGGCTCATCTCATTGGCAGCGGCATTTGTGTAGGTGATACAGAGAATCCGTTCCGGCGCCACACCCTGAACCAGCAATCGGGCAACACGATTGGTCAGAACACGGGTCTTCCCGGTCCCGGCATTCGCCATAACCCAGGCTGAGACAGCCGGATCGGCAGCGGCAATCTGGGGCCGGGTGGCGTGATCAAACCGGGTCATGATCTGTGTCCGCGGGCTGGTAGCGCCATTCCTCATAACGGGCAAGATGATCATACTCCTGACCATAAGGCAGACCGGGACGACGCCTGGCCACATAGCGGGCTTCGGGTCCCTGGAAATATGCCAGAATCTCAAGAACAGATGACCATATCGCCTCAATGTCGAAGTCAGACTCGATGTCATCGAGATGCCGAACCTCAAATGTATCGCCAACCTTGATAAAACCGCCCCGGCTGGTTTTGACCGGCTGCTCTTCAGTAAATGCACCGAGTTCGGCAAGCTTCACCAGGATCGGAACCTGGAATTCATGGGATTTGATCTTCTTTGCTCCAGGCAGATTGCCCGTTTTGTAGTCATAGACCTGACAGACACTGCCATCCTGGTTGATCTCGATGCGATCCGCCTTGGCATTGAGTGTAAATCCCAGATCGGGAATGCGGTACTGACACGACTTCTCCAAGAGAAGATTCAATGATTCCGGGCGGGATTTTTCAAAATCAAGAACGGGATCAAAAATCCGGTTGAAGACATTTTTCCAGATCATGATGGTGTGTTTCGGGGCCAGTGCCTGATCAAATTCACGATCAGCAATCTCCCGGAGAAAATCACGCCACTCATCGGGTTGGAGATCCCGCGACCGTTGCAGAAAACATTCCATGATCCTGTGGATTGTTGTCCCCCGGATCCGCAGGTCAGGGCGGCTGCTCAACGCATTCAGAACATGCAGATTCAGGATTGACTGTGCATAGATTGCATAGGGATTGGTGATCAGTGCCGGCAGGCTTGTTACGGCCATCTGCACGGGTCGGGTCCCCTCCGGTGGACAGGGTGCCGGCCGTTTTGCCCGCTCAATCGAGTCAACCGGTTTGTCAATCATCCCGACCAGTGCCAGCCAGGACTGCCCCCGTTCCCGCATTGCCCTGAGAGCAGTTCTCCCTCCTTCAACTCCAGTCAGCAGGCTGATCATGCGAACGAGCCAGGACGACGGGAGGGTGCTTGCAGTTGCAGTCAGGCTGCAACGCGTCAGGATCACATCATCAAGAGCCATGACATGCTGGAAATCATGGGCTGACAATCCAACACGGTGTTCGGAAAGCGGCAGTCCCAACCCGGTGCGTATCTGCTCACTGAGCCAGATATCCGGTTGAAGATCCGGCGGCCAGACACCGGCATTCAGGCGGCCCGCAATGATACGATCCAGTCTTTGCATTCTGGCATCTTCCGTATTCCAGATCATGACCTCATGATGCGTTGCCCTGTCTTCCCGACAGCGGGAAGAATACAGCAGACCCTTGATCAGATCTGCGTATTCACCAGGGCTGATCACGCCATAATCACCGGCACACCGCTGCAACTCTGCAAACTGCAAAAGGCATTGCGCACCCCCATCTGTTGCATCCCATGAATCGGAACCACCCCGGAGTGCCATCGTCGCGAGTTCCCTGTGCCGATGGATCAGGGTCACCAGATCGTCATCACCTGTCTCGGCGATCTCCGTGAACAGCTGCAGCCAGGGAACGATCCATTCAACGGCATGCTCACCAAGTCTTTCAGTCCAGGAATAGAGGTGATCAAGGAGCTCATCACCGGGCTTTTTACGCCGCATCTCAAGATTCATCCGATCTGTAAATCGCTGATGCCACTCACGATTTTCTTCACTCGAAGCCAGAGGATGTTCAAGAAGGGTAATCACATCCACAGCGGAGACTTCCCGACCCATCATCCTGGCAATTGTCAGGAGAAATGAACCGGCCTGTGTGAGATCCAGCGTTGTTCCAAATCTGTTATCGGGGACAATCGACCACCGCAACAGGGCGGAGCAGACCTGGCGGATCAAGCGCCGGTCAGGTGTAACAAGAGCAACCGACTTCCTGTCCTCGACAGCCTGACGGATCGCCGTGGCAATCGCAACGGCCTCCTGACGCTCGGAGTTTGCCTCAATCAGTGTCAGCCCCTGTGTGGCGGCGCCCATGTCAAGCCCGGGACCTTCACGCACCCAGTCACGTGTACCTGCAATCGGTCGCATCATCATTGAGACCAGTCTGTTCCGCTCCCGGTTTTGATCCCCGGTGTCGAAGAAGGCTGGAACGGATGAAGGTGACACCTCCAGTGATTGAAGAAAGGTGGCAATATTGTGCTGTGGATGATCCACGGCACTCCGGTCACTGATCATCCCCCAGCAGGATGCCGGCAACGCGCGATCGAAACAGGGAAGGACAACAGCACCCTGAGGAAGTTTTGCAACACATTGCATGAACAGCCGTGTGGCATTCAATGAACCTGTTGATCCGGCAACAAGAATTGGGTGATCCGGGGGAGAGTGTGACCATTTTTTCTGCAGGGCTTTGACAACCAGCAGCAGACGACCGAATTCACCAGGCATTTCCTGATGATCCCACTCCGTATGGATCTGCTGAATGATCGTGAAACTGTTGTGCCAGTGTTCGGATATATCAACCAGATCCAACAGAGACAGGTCGTCACTGGACACACCCTCACAGTCCATTTCATCAAGAAGGCTTTCAAGTGTTTCAGCCAGCGGAATCACGGTTCCATGGGATTTGAGGGAGCCAGGAGTCCCGGGCAGGGCGCGCAGCCGTTTTGCCAGACGCAGGCGCCGCTCAATGCGCGGCGCAAGATCCGGAACATCGGGGAATTCAACAGCACTGGCAAGCTCGCTCAGAAGATGAATTTTGGGAGGAGACAGTTCCCTCTCTCAATAAATTGATTGCGAAGACCATATCTGAGTGAGCTGATGCTGACATAGATCTCAGTTCGGGCCAGGATTTCGGGTGCCAGGTCCCGGCATCTGTCCACAAGACCATCCACCAGATCACGAGCCAGATCGCTGCCGGGCGGCTGGGCAAAAACCCTTGGTCTGTGCTGTGGTTCAAAAAGCATGGTCATTCCAACCAGTCATTCCAGAGTCTTTCGATCAGATCCCGATTTTCCGATTTGATTGAGAGTGTGCGAAACTCGCTGCTCTCGGTCGGGTTGTCCAGATGCAGCCAGAGAGCATTCCGGGGGGCGAAGTGTGCAAGCCGATCACCCCATTCAACAACACACAATGCGGAAACAAATGCATCAATCAACCCCAACTCGATGATTTCCCAGCAATTCTCCACACGATAGAGATCCGCATGCCATATCTCAAATGTCCTGCAGTGATAGGACTGGATCAATGTGTAGGTTGGTGACGGAATCTCTTCCTGCAGGATCTCCGGAAGATACAGGGCCCGGATCAGGGCACGGGCCAGAACGGTCTTTCCTGAACCAATCTCACCTGTCAACAGAAGGCAGTCACCCGGTCCGACAGTTCGGGCCAGAATACCGGAAAATTGCTCGGTTTTCCGATAATTGAGCAGACTTATCTGTGTGGTGTACACGATTGCATCACTGTTTCACCATCCGCGTGACCCCAGCCCGGTTCAGGAATAAAGAGAGTTGATTCTTCGAAATTTTCCGGTGTCACGATTATTACTTGTTTTCTGCAAAATATGCATAACCTTGGGAACAATCCTCTCATATTGCCGTATTGAATTGACTTTTACAGATCATAAACTGCGGTATCAGTCCTGATATTTTCTGAATAACCTCGGGAAATGACCACAGTTCTTCACAAGGATGACTGTCAATGTCGTCAGCAATGGCGGTTTGTTGCTGTTATAAACACATTCTACATGGTTTATCATGAACCTGTTCACTGTTTTATACAGAACCCGGGAATTGCCAATCCCGCGCAACGGAAGGAGATCGGATCATGTCTCATCGCAACTTCAATCTTGCCGGTGTGATTGGCAATCCTGTGGGTCATAGCCGGTCACCAAAAATCCACAACCACTGGCTGCACCAGCATGGGCTGTCCGGCAGCTACATCGCAATGGAGATCTCGGCGGAGGATTTTCCCCAGGTCATCAAAACGCTTCCCAAGATGGGATTTCGAGGTGTCAATGTCACCATTCCCTTCAAGGAACTCGTTTTGCAGCATGTCGATATTGTCTCTGATACGGCCGCCATAATCGGTGCAGCCAATACGGTCATTTACCGCAAGAACGGAACCAGCTACGCTGACAATACAGACAGCGCCGGTTTCATCAACAACATCAGGGACATGGCCCCGGACTGGCACCCCGACCGCGGACCGGCACTGGTCATTGGTGCCGGTGGTGCAGCCCGGGCGGTGATCCAGTCCCTGTTGTGGGAAGGTGTCGCAACCGTGTTTGTCACCAACCGGACCCGGCAACGGGCCGAGATGCTGGCGACAGATTTTGGGAACCGTGTCAAACTGATCAATTTCAGCGAGTTAACCGGAATCCTTCCAACCATGATGATGGTTGTGAACACAACATCAATGGGAATGCATGGCATGCCCGATCTGATGATTCCATTCGATCGCCTGAATCCCCGGGCCGTTGTGTCGGATATTGTTTACACACCCCGGGAGACACACTTCCTGCGAAAAGCCCACAAGCAGGGATGCGAAGTGGTGGATGGGTTGGGTATGCTCCTGCACCAGGCGGCACGGTCATTCGATTACTGGTTTGACGTCAAACCAGAGATTGATGATGCGGTCTACACAATTGCGATGGACACCTGAACCCATGCACCGGATCGGTATCACAGGTTCCATCGGTATGGGAAAGTCCACCGTTGCAGGTCTTTTTGCGAAAGCCGGTGTCCCTGTCTGGGACGCCGACCAGGCCGTGGCTGACCTGTACCGGGCCGATGGAGCCGGGACCCGTGCACTCCGGGATATTCTGCCACAGACCCTTTTTGCCCCATCCGGAATTCAGCGGGATGCGTTGCGCCGGGCTGTCACCGGAGACAGGAATCTCCTGTCTGTAGTGGAAAACATCATCCATCCACTGGTTCGCGAGCACCGCAGGACATTTCTTGATCAGTTCCGATCTTTGGGCACAGAGATCGTTGTTCTGGAGGTTCCGTTGCTCTTTGAGAGCGGAATTGAGAATGAAGTTGATACCGTCATTGTCGTCACTGCACCGGCGGCGGTGCAGCAGGCACGCGTTCTCAGAGAGAGAAATCTGTCCAGGAAAGAATTTCAGTCACTTCTGGAAAGACAGATGCCGGACCATGAAAAACGCCGGAAGGCGGATCATGTTGTCTTTTCAGTGGATCTCAACGAAACAGAACAGCAGGTCTGCAGAATTCTGTCAACACTTCGGAGAAGGAACGTATGCGGGAATTGATTCTTGATACTGAATCGACAGGGCTGGGAGAGAGTGATCGCCTGATCGAGATCGGAATTGTCGAGCACATCGACGGCATGCCAAGCGGGGAGGTTTTTCACTGGTTCATCAACCCCGATCGCCAGATCAGCCAGGAAGCAACGGATGTCCATGGAATTACCAATGATGATCTCAGGGAAAAGCCGTTCTTTTCGGAAATTGTCGATGATGTTCTTGCTGCCATAGGGCAGGACATTCTTGTGATGCACAATGCAGAGTTTGACCACGGAATCATGAATCGTGAACTGGTGATGGCTGACAGGTCGCCCCTCCCGGACGATCAGGTTATCGATACCCTGACCCTGGCGCGCAAGGCCCTACCGCATCGCGGACGTCACAATCTGGAGGCCCTCTGCAACTATTACAGTATCAACCGGGCCGGGCGCCGATTGCACTCAGCCCTGGATGATGCCAAACTTCTTTCCGATATCTATCCCCTGCTCTTGCGGGATCTTGACAGTGTTGACATGATTGATCTCCTTGATGAAAAGACGAATGCCGATGCCAGGGAACGCAGCAGGTCTCTTCAGAGACCGGAACCACTCACACCACGTCTGACCAAAGAGGATATCAGACAGCATCAGGACTATATTCGATCTGTCATCGGACCCGATTCTGTGTGGCTCAGGCACTTCCCGCAGGATGGTGATATGACGGCGACACATTGATACGGACCATACACAGGAGATATCACCGTGAGGATGACAACAGAAGAGGCTTTTATCAAGGTTCTGCAGATGCATGGTATTGAGCATGCATTCGGGATCATCGGATCGGCAATGATGCCGGTTTCAGATCTTTTCCCCGAGGCCGGGATCACCTTTTGGGATGGTGCGCACGAGTGCAATTCCGGCATGACCGCTGACGGCTATACACGGGCCACAGGCAGGATGTCCATGATGATTGCACAAAATGGTCCCGGGATCACCAATTTCGTGACTCCCGTCAAGACAGCCTACTGGAACCATTCACCGATCCTGCTCGTCACCCCCCAGGCCGCCAACAGAACCATCGGCCAGGGCGGTTTTCAGGAAATTGAGCAGATGAAACTTTTTGAGGATATGGTCTGCTATCAGGAAGAGGTTCGTGACCCGACACGGATTGCTGAAGTTCTCAACCGGGTGATTGGCAGGGCGTGGCGCAGCTGTGCACCGGCACAGATCAATATCCCGCGTGATCTCTGGACCCAGGTTATCGACATCGAACTGCCACAGCTCGTCCGCATTGAGCGCCCCAGCGGCGGCAGGGAGGCCATCGCCAGAGCTGCCGAACTGCTTTCCCGTGCCCGCTTCCCCGTCATTGTCAACGGGGCCGGTGTGGTCATCGGTGAGGCCATCTCCCACTCTGCCCGTCTCGCTGAGCGTCTGGATGCACCTGTCTGTTGCGGGTATCAGCACAATGATGCCTTCCCCGGCTCCCATCCACTGTCTGTCGGTCCTCTTGGCTACAACGGCTCGCGGGCAGCCATGGAACTGATTGCCAGGGCGGATGTCGTTCTGGCACTGGGAACCCGCCTGAATCCGTTCTCGACACTGCCGGGCTATGGAATCGACTACTGGCCGGAAAACGCCAAAATCATCCAGGTGGATATCAATGCGGACCGAATCGGTCTGACCAAAAAGGTCACTGTGGGGATCCAGGGTGATGCGGGTCTGGTGGCCACCCAATTGCTTGAGTCCCTGTCTGATGATGCCGGAAATTCCGACCGTGAAGACCGCAGGGCAGCCATTGCAAAGGCCAAATCGCACTGGGCGCAGCAGCTGGCATCAATGGATCATGAAGAGGATGATCCGGGGACCAGCTGGAATGAACGGGCACGGCAAAAGGATCCCGATCGCATGAGTCCGCGGCAGGCATGGCGGGTGATCCAGGATGTCCTGCCCAGCACCGCCATTATTTCATCCGATATCGGTAACAACTGCGCCATCGGCAATGCCTATCCGACTTTTGAACAGGGACGGATGTATCTGGCTCCGGGACTCTTTGGCCCCTGTGGCTACGGGCTTCCTTCCATTATCGGTGCAAAGATCGGCCGTCCTGATATACCCGTTGTCGGTTTTGCCGGCGATGGGGCCTTCGGGATTTCAATGAACGAGATGACGTCGTGCAGTCGTCCGGAGTGGCCAGCCATTACGATGATCGTCTTTCGGAACTACCAATGGGGAGCCGAGAAACGCAACACCACCCTGTGGTTCGATGACAACTTCGTTGGCACCGAACTCGACACCAACGTGTCATTTGCCGGCATTGCCCGTGCCTGTGGCATGAAGGGTGTGGTTGTGACCACAACACATGAACTCAGCGAAGCCCTCAGAACAGCCATTGACGCCCAGATGACAGCAGACACAACCACTTTCATCGAGGTTGTCCTCAATCAGGAGCTCGGTGAACCCTTCCGCCGTGATGCCATGAAAAAACCCGTGTGCATCGCCGGTATCGACAAGGCCGATATGCAACCCCAGGCCACCATGCACCCGGCCCGGTCCCTTGCGGTCTGAGTCCACCTCCTGCCGTGTGTTGGCGTCTGCAACGTGATGGCGGAGTCCACC
>JAPOSK010000023.1:0-7731 GCA_026709725.1 Paracoccaceae bacterium
CTTGAGTGAAAACCCCATATTGTCACCGACGGTCATATGCGGGTAGAGTGCGTAGGACTGGAAGACCATCGTCAGGCCTCTCTTCGCAGGCGGCTCACCGGTGACATCACGACCATTGATCAGAATCTGGCCCCGCGAGACTTCCTCAAGTCCACCGATCATACGAAGGAGCGTTGACTTGCCGCAGCCGGACGGTCCGACAAAGACAACGAATTGACCTTCATCAATCTGCAGATCGACGCCATGGATCACTTGATGATCGCCGAACCATTTTTCGACGGCTTTCAGTTCAATCTTGCCCATTGTTCCCTTCCTGTTCGCGATGAAGCCCAGCTCAGCCAGATGGCGGCTGTCCAGGTAAAGTTGACACCCCCGGCCGGTGTGCCGTCCTCGGGGTCGTAGTATTCCGAAAATCCGCTCCGTTCGATCAATCGGGCAGTTGATCGCCGCAGGATCTCGGCAGAAGCGGTATATCCGGATTCCTCAAGACCGATGGCAATCAGCGTGTTCATCATTGGCCAGACCGGGCCGCGCCAGTAGCGTTGCCGGTCGAAGCGGCTGCTGTCGGGATCATGGCTGGGAATGATGTAGGCGACGCGTTTGGTCAGGCGGTCAAAATGCTCATGCATCCGAGGGCGGTCAATCCCGCCATACCAGCAGAGGAAAGAGGCATTTGAAAGACATCCTGACCATGCGCCACTGTGGACATTGCGGCTGTCAAAGGCTTCAAGATCCGGATTCCAGAGAGAATTGGCGCCAGCCTCAAGGCATGATGCCCACTCTTCAATTTCAGCGATGTCATGACCCAGGGCCCGGCCAATGGCGACAAGATCACAATTGGCACGGAGAAGGATAAACGTCATGGTCGGATCCGCCATGCGAAATGGGCTGGCATCAATCAGTGCAGTCTGGTCCCAGCCGTGTCTGCGCCCGAGTTCGACAAGCCAGATATAACGGTCATAGTCAAACTTGGTTGGCCGCATGCCGGCATCAACAACATTCGTATCACGGCGTTCATAGCCGTTCACACTGTCTGTGCTGATCTCCCCCAGCGCATCATCCCAGTCGGGGGCATTGTCACGGCCCGCTTCCCAGGGATGAGTGATGCAGACGGCCCCGGCGTCATCAAGGCGCCAGGAGATGAACCAGCGGTGCCAGTTGACAAGTTGAGGATAGATCCGTTCCAGTGTCGGTGCGCCCCGCTCGGGATCCTGCTCCCAGATCTTGCGCACGACAGTGGTCAGAACCGGTGGCTGGCTGATCCCGGAGGAGGGGATGCGGGCGTTGCACCCCCAGATATCCGGTCCCGGGAAATATCCATCATCCTGCTGATGGAAGAGAATGTGGGGAACCATGCCATTGTCCCACTGGCCGGACAGCAGTGTCTTGATTTCCGTCCAGGCCCTGTCAAGGTCGAACTCGGCGAATCCGATCGCGGCAAAGGCACTGTCCCAATTCCACTGATAGGGGTAGAGACGGTCCGAGGGGACCGTGTAGCCGCCCCGGTCGTTCTGGCGCAGGATTTGCCGCGCCCGGGTGTCAAGACAGGGCATTGCAGTCACCGCATCAGCCCTTGACCGATCCTGCCGTCAATCCCTTGGTCATGAAGCGCTCAAGTCCAAGAAAGAGGACCAGGACCGGAATGGTTGAAATGACAGCACCAGCCATCAGGTGCTGGCGGGGAACCTCTGAGGAGTTCAGGCTGGCCACGCCCCGTGTCAGGGTGAAGATCTGGGGGTTGTCAAGCAGCATGAATGCGAGCAGAAACTCGTTCCAGGCGATCATGAACACATAGAGTGACACCGAGGCCATGGCGGGCAGGCTGAGGGGCAGGGTGATCTTCCAGATACAGGCGAGTCGGCTGAGGCCATCCATCAGCCCGGCTTCCTCAACCTCGACCGGCAGCCCACGGAAGTAGCCCTGCAGGATATAGAGTGCCACCGGAATTGTCGTGACCGGATAGATCAGGATGATTCCGATCAGCGTGTCACGCAGGGCGACCATGGAGAAAACAATGTAGATGGGCAGGGCCAGCACGATCATCGGGACCATGTAGATCAAAAGGATTGATCGCGAAAAGGCCTTTTGGCCGCGAAAGCGCAATCGGGCGACTGCATAGGCTCCCGGCACGCTGAAGAGCAGGGTGATAATGACCGTCAGAATTGAGACAACGAATGAGATCAGGAGGTAACGGTCAAAGTTGAAGACAAGGATGAGTTCCTGATAGCTGCGAAACAGATCCCAGCCCCGGGACAGATCCAGTGAGAAATTGAGAGGATCGCGTGTCAGTTCTCCTTGCGACTTGAAACTTGTGAGAAGCATTACGTAGAACGGAATCATCACGATCGCGGTGAAAAACACCATTCCGAAACCAGTCAGAAAACGGATGATGGCGTCTTCAAATTCATGGCGTGACATGGCATTGATCGGCGATTCGTGCAGGATGACGGCAATCGGGATCACAACAAATCCACCGGTCAGAAGGCAGGCCAGAACGGCAACAGGCTGCGATACCTGCAATGCATCATAGACCACAGGGCCCTGACCGATATAGGTCAGAAGTGCCAGCAGAGCGGCAAGGATCAGGGCCGCTCCCTGTCGGTTGAGAAACTCGGAGAGTCTGTTGGCCGCGATGACACCAAGACCGGCGATGACGCCCGCAAGCAGTGAAAGGGACAGCGAGGGCCGGAACGCGTAACCGGTGGCAAATGAAAAGATGACAGCCACGCTTGATGCGGCGGTGAAGCACCAGAGAAAACCCAGGACCGGGCCGGTGACAGAGCCGTAAGAGAGATACTTCATAGCCCTTCCTCCCGACTGATGATTCTGAAGAAAAAGAAACTGAAGAGCAGCAGAACACAGAAGATCACCACAGCGACAGCGGCACCGGCCCCGATGTTGGAAATGGCAAAGGCCTGTTTGTAGACATTGACGGTCAGTGTGAGAGTGCCGGCATTGCCTCCCGTGAGGAGGAAGATGTCATCGAACTTGTTGAAGGTCCAGATGAAGCGCAGGAGAAAGAGCACACTCAGGATTCCTGCCAGCTGTGGCAGGGACAGGTACCAGAATTTCTGGAATGGTGAGGCACCATCCATATCCGCCGCCTCGTACATATCGCTGTCAATCGATTGCATCCTGGCCAGGATAAACAGGAAGGACAGGGGGAAATACCGCCAGATCTCAAAGACGGTGACCATGATCAGGGCCAGAGGCCGCTGACCGAAAAAGTTGATGGATTCCTGCGTCAGACCCATCTGCAGGAGCAGGGCATTGATCGATCCCGATGACGGGTCAAAAAGGTTGACCCATGTCAGCGCAACCGCGATGACGGGAGCGACATAGGGAAAAAGAAAGAGACCCCGCATGAATCCCTTGCCATGGAAGGATTTATTGAGAAGCTGTGCGGCAAACAGGCCAAAGACCAGTGCGCCGATGGTTCCGAAGACAGTGTAGAAGGTCGTGGCGTAGAGGACCTGCCAGAAGTCCCGGGCATTGAAGACCTTGACAAAGTTATCAAGGGTGAACTCAAGATTGGTCAGGATGTTGTCACCCTGACCGGTTGAGACCGGATCACTGCCCCGGACATTCTGCCCCTCATCGAAATACGCCGCTCCAACGGTGACCGGAACAAGGATTCGCTCACTCATGCCGCCGGTGAATGTCCCGAGATCACAAAAGAGTGTGGCGTCATCAATCCGGCAGCGCGGATCAAGCTCTCCGACAGTCAGCCCATCTGGAATCAGGTCGGTAAATGTGACGCCGGTCAGTGACCGCTCCGCGTGGGAATTGCGAACCGTGTAACGGATTGTTGCGCTGTCACCAGCGGCCTCCGGGCTGCCGCGCAATGTTTCGTTGATGAAGGCGGTCGGGGCGCGAAGGTCCTGGAGCTGGACGGGCTTGAAACTGATCCAGAAAATTGCCAGCAGTGGCAGGATCACGACAAGTGAGACGCTGAATATTGTCGGGAACAGCAATCCCCAGGCCAGTCTGGCCTCTGTTTTCTGGAGCGGCCCCAATCCTTTTGGCGGTCCGTGCGTTCCCTTTGTTGGCCCAACTGTTGTCATTTCGTCCCCCTCCCCGATCCAAGAGTGCAGGGTGGCCCGCTTGTCACGGGCCGATCCTGGATTCAATGTATGCCAGCCAGATGAGCCGTGCAACCAGCTTGGGCACTGGCTGGCTGTGCCGTTGCTACTGAACGTCGGCAAGTTCGCTGTTCAGCGCTTCGACTGTTGCAGCGGCATCGCGGACATCATCAATGTACTCCCGAACCAGTCGATTGATGATCTGGCTGTTGATCATCTTTGATGCAAGCGAGAGCTGGCCTTCGGCGACGCCCCAGCGCTGTGCAACATCAAGCCCACCGACAATCTCGTTGATCATCTCCTCGCCATAGAGTTCACCAAGCGGTGCTCTCCGGTCAACACCCACATCAAGCATCGACCAGGCTTCGACAAACTCCGTGGGGCTGTCCGCCGTTCCGCGTCGTACCGGGAACTTGCCCTCCGGTGCAATCGCCAGCGTATTTGTATAGCCTTCATCCATTGCGAATTTTACAAATTCAGCGGCTGCTTCGGTTTCCGCATCAACGGTGATGCCGAAGAAGCGGACATCGCCCCATGCAGCCCCACCCGGATTTGACGGACCGGAGAAGTTGGTGACGATTCCGGTCCGTGATGCCAGCTCAGGCGAGGTGGGATCGTCGGTGATCGTCGGCGGTGCCGAGTCACGCAGACCGGCCAGTTCATCAAGAATGAACGGTGACCAGATAATCATGGCTGCCTTGCCGGCAAAGTAGAGTTCGCGAGACTGTTGCCAGTAGAGTTCTCCGGGCGGCGATGCCTTGGCGATCGCCTTGTAGAAGTCGAGAACCTCCGTGGTGGTCGCAACATCAAGCGGTGCAAATCCGCCCTGATCAACGGGTGAAACACCATTGGCCAGGAACACATGCTCCAGGACCTGGCTCATGAAGTTCTCATCAACCTTGGTTGCGGCAACAAATCCATACATGTCGGGCGGATTGTGCAATTTCTCGATTGCGGCCAGCACATTGGCATAGCTGGTTGGTGCCTCGAGGCCCATCCCGTCAAAAAGATCCTGGCGATAGACGACCATCTGTGTCCAGCCATCAACCGGGACTGCGGCAACGCCGCCATCGAATGCAGCCATCGCAAGCGGGCCGGGGGCAAATGTGTTCTCCCCAAGATCGTTCACGATGTCGGTCGATGTATCGGTATCAAGAATGCCTGCTTCCGCCCAGGGCAGAGCATACTGCAGCGTGTGATAGATGACATCCGGCAGGTCGTTGGCCGCGAAAGCTGCCGTCGCCCGGGTGCCAAGGTCGCTCTCGGTGATCGGAATCACCTCAACAGTGATGCCGGTTTTCGCATTGAAGTCGGCTGCCATTGCTTCCTGGCGTGCCAGCCGTTCCGGCTGCTCTTCCGTGGTCCAGAACTGGATTGTCTGTGCACCGGCGGGAACTGCAACTGCCGCCACAATCATGGCGGCAACAGCACCAACAGTGCTTGTCAATAGACGTGTTCTCATCATCATTTTACTCCTTTGCTGATGAGTGATTCCCCGCCATGCCATCCATATGGCCGGCAAGGTGTTCGCTGGTCATTGTCTGCTGCCCATCGGACTGACGGACAACGAGTGTCGCGCGTTCAAGAATTCTGAGTTCCTCAGCCGGGACTCCATTGATGTGTGACATCAGAATGGTCGCAAGCTGCTCCCCGGCTCTTTGCCTGTCGACTGAAAATGTTGTCAGGGGCGGATTTGTATAGGCCGCTTCAGGCATTCCATCGTAGGAGATCACCGAGATATCAGACCCGATCCTGAGCCCGTAGCGTGCAGCCGTTCGATAAATGCCGAAGGCGGCCCGGTCGATAGCGAAGAGAAATGCAGTCGGCGGATTTTCATGAACAAGGAGAGCATCGCTGGCGATTTCACCATGCCTGCTGGTGATTGCGTTGGTGCGGACGAGCGTTTCATCAAACGCCAGTCCTGCCTTTTCGAGGCCGGACAGGTACCCCGCATAGCGGAGTTTGCTGTAGTGGTAATGTGAGCCGCCATTGATGAAGGCAATCCGGCTGTGCCCGAAATCATGCAGGCGCAGGACGGCGTCCTCCATCGCCCTTTCGCCCTCGATATCGTACCATGCACATCCCGCGGGATCGGGGTTGCGGCCAAAGAGAACAAAGGGAATGTTTTCCTGACGCAAAAAGTCGACACGCAGGTCTTCATCGCAGGTTCGCGGCAAAATGAATCCATCAACCTTGTGCTCTGTGATCAACCGTTTAAGGGTTGTGAGTGCAGCGGCTTCAGTTTCTGTTGTCGTGACTGTGAGAGTCCAGCCCTTGGCAGCTGTGGCCCTGGTGACGCCGGCGAGGAATCCCGCCAGAAACGGGCGGTGCGAGTCCTGCCGGTTCACCACCAGAACAAGACCGAGAGACTTGGCAAACCCTGTCCGGATTGCCTGGGCATGGCAGAGTGGGACATAGCCCATCTCATCGGCCTTTCTGCGGACACGACGCTTGGTTCGCTCAGAAATGTCGCTGTACCCGTTCAGGGCCCTGGACACTGTGCCCTTGGCCAGATTCAGCGAGAGGGCGACATCACTGATTGTCGTGCGCTGCCGCCGCCGACTCCCAGCATGCCCCACGAATTCAGCAGGCAAGTTGTCCTCCCCAAGCCCGGAAATTCACATACAAGCAATACATATAGTCAACGAAACCGGTTTCGGCAACAACATGATCAATTTTTTTTTTCGGATGTCCGATTTTCATGGATATTGACGATCCGTTGCCAGGGACCCGTCCTGCACCCAGTGCCTTTTGCCCGGCAGTGAATTTTTCTCGACTGACCCTGTCAAATTGCCTTGCGTTGTGATTACGGGGACGATGGTCGGGCGGTGCGCAGGCTGCCAGAAGATATGAGCGTACGTTTCCAGGAAAGCGATGGAGATCACATAATGCCGGGAACGCCGAAGGTCAGCTTCATTGGAGCCGGTTCAACAGTCTTCGTCCAGAACCTGATCGGGGATATTCTGGTTCGAGAGGCACTTCGGGATGCAGAGATCGCTCTCATGGATATCGATGCCGACAGGCTCGAAGGTGCCGGGCTGCGGATCAGAAAGATGATTGAATCGCTCGGGCTTGAGGTGAGTGTGACCAGCCACACGGATCTTCGGGCTGCCATTGATGGAGCAGATTTTGTCATCGTCGCCTTTCAGATCGGGGGGTATGATCCTTGTACACTGACTGATTTTGCCGTCCCGGCCCGATACGGGATTCGTCAGACCATCGGTGATACTTTGGGTATTGGCGGCATCATGCGGGGTCTCCGGACAGTCCCCCACCTCTGGTCGCTGTGCGAGGCCGTCCATGAGCTTTGCCCGGACGCCATTCTCCTGCAATATGTCAATCCGATGGCGATCAATTGCTGGGCAATCGCTGAACGCTATCCAGAGGTCAGGACGGTGGGATTGTGCCATTCGGTGCAGGGGACGATCGCGGAACTGGCCCATGATCTGGACCTGCCGGTCGAGGCGATCCGCTATCGGTGCGCCGGCATCAATCACATGGCGTTCTTCACGGAACTGCAGTCGGTTGATCGGCAGGGCAGGATCCAGGATCTCTACCCGTTGCTGCGGGATGCCTATCGCGATGGCCGGGTGCCCAAGCCCAATCAATGGAATCTCCGTTGCCCCAATCATGTGCGGTACGAGGTCAT
>JAPOSK010000023.1:7741-16752 GCA_026709725.1 Paracoccaceae bacterium
CCCGATCCAGCGAAACTCTATATCTCCGTGGACGCCGGATCATTAAAAATAAAACATTTCGGATATTTTGTCACCGAAAGCTCCGAGCATTTTTCCGAATATGTTCCCTGGTTCATCAAGTCGTTCCGTCCGGAGCTGCTTGATCAGTTCCGGATCCCGCTGGATGAGTATCTGACCCGCTGTCGGGAACAGATTGCCGAGTGGGAGCGCCAGTCAGATGATCTGGGCAGCATGGCGGACATTGAGATCACGCCCACGCATGAATACGCATCCGATATCATTCATTCAATCTGGACCGGTGAGCAGTCAACCGTCTGGGGCAATGTACCGAACCGGGGCCTGATGCCGGCACTCCCCGAAGGATGCTGTGTGGAGGTTCCCGTCCACATCCGCGGCGATGGAATCCATCCACAGCCCGTCAACGACCTTCCGCCCCAGCTGACGGCTCTCATGCGAACGAACATCAACGTTCAGGAGCTCACGGTCCGGGCACTGATGGAAGAATCGCGGGAGCATGTCTATCACGCAGCCATGCTGGACCCCCGCACGGCCGCTGAACTTGATCTCCGCACCATCCGGTCCATGGTGGATGCACTGATCACTGCTCATGGCACCTGGCTGCCCGCCTGGCTGCACTCCTGAAGATCGGGCGTGATGATGCGGACAGTCGAGGCATTCAATTCGGATTGGCACTTTCATGCAGAGTTCCATCCGGATTGTGTCGGGACATTCAGACCGGGCAAGCGGGTCCGTCTGCCACACAATGCGATTGATGTTCCGCTTGACTCATTTGACGAAACCGTCTGGCATCGGCCGTTCTGTTACCAGAAGGAGCTGGCCTGGCGGCCGGCGTTTCTTGATCGGAGCATTGCCCTGCGCTTCGATGGGATGATGGCTGATGGACATGTCTACATCAACGGAACATTGGCCGGCACCCATCGCGACGGCTACACACCATTGGAGACCAGCATAACGCCATATCTGCAGCCGGGGGTGAATCTGATCAGCGTCATTGTTGACGGTGCCCAGAATCCGGAGATCCCGCCATTTGGCGGCCAGATTGACTACCTGACCTATGCCGGGCTGTATCGGGATGTGTGGCTGATACAGCGCAACAGTCTCTTGATTGACACGATCAGGGTGGATGCGGAGTCCCTGTTGCAGCGGGAGCGGACATTGCGGGTTCGATGCCGGCTTCGGGGGGCGGATGGTCCGGTCGGGCTTCGGGTCCGGATCGAAGACCATGACGGTCTGGCCGTGGCCGAGGCGGCAGGTATGGCCAGGGATGGTCTGGCAGACATCAGAATGCCCGGCCCGGAGGCACTGGAACTCTGGGATATCGACACCCCCGCACTGTATCGGGTCACCGTTTCACTGGATCATGGGCAATCTGATGATGCGATCAGCGTCATGACGGGATTCCGGCAGGCGGAATTCCGGCCGGACGGGTTCTTTCTGAACGGGCGGAAGGTCAAGATTCGCGGCCTGAACCGCCATCAGTCCTGGCCCTATGTCGGCTATGCCATGGGGCGGCGGGCGCAGGAGAGGGACGCAGAGATTCTCAAATTTGATCTTGGATGCAATCTGGTCCGCACATCCCATTATCCCCAGTCCCCCTGGTTCCTTGATCATTGCGACCGCATCGGCCTCATGGTTTTTCCGGAGGCCCCGGGTTGGCAGCATGTCGGTGGTCCTGTCTGGCAACAGCAGCATCTCAGGAACATCGAGGCGATGATCCGCCGCGACCGGCACCACCCATCCATCATGATGTGGGGGGTCAGGGTGAATGAATCCGCCGATTGCAATGATCTTTATGCCAGGGCGAATGCGTGCGCCCGGACCCTTGATCCCTCACGTCAGACGGCCGGTGTCCGCAATCTGACCGAAAGCTGCTTGCTGGAGGATGTCTACACCATGAATGATTTCATCATGGGACAGGAGATGGCCCCGGGTGCAAACCGCCCGCGGACGCCATTGCGCTCACGCGAGGAGGTGACGGGCCTGGACAGACAGGTCCCGTATCTGGTCACCGAATTCAACGGCCATATGTATCCAACGCGGCGCGAGGATCATGAAGAACGTCAGATTGAACATGTCGTCCGTTATCTTGAGGTCCTGAATGCCAGCGCGGGGGCTTCGGATATCGCGGGCTGTATCGGCTGGTGCTTCGCTGATTACAACACGCACAGGGATTTAGGTGCAGGCGGGATCTGTCACCATGGCGTTCTCGACATGTTCCGTCTGCCGAAATTTGCCGCCCATGCGTATGCCAGCCAGCGATCACCAGCGGATCGGGCCGTTCTGGAGCCGGTCACGTACTGGGCCCGGGGTGAGCGCAGCATGGGCGGTGTTCTGCCACTGATTGTTCTCACGAATTGCGATGCGGTCCGCCTGCAGTACGGATCCCGGCCTCCTGTGACCTGTGCGCCGGACCGGCAATCATACCCGCATTTGCAGTACCCGCCCGTTGTTTTCACGCACCGGGATTTTCCGGATGGCGAACTCGGAGGTTGGGGTGAACGGTGGCAGGATGTCACGCTGGATGGCCTTCTTGATGACAGAACGGCTCTCACCCGGACGCTGGTCTGCAACCCTGTGCTGAGCGGTTTGACTCTCGTGCCTGATCATTGGGAGATTCTGGCGTCAGAATCGGATGAAGTCCGGGTCGTGGTCACGGCCAGGGACCAGCTGGGCCATCAATTGCACCATGCGAATCGTCCGGTCGGCATCTCGGTGCGGGGACCGGCCCATTGTCTCGGGCCGACCGAGACGGTGCTTCGGGGTGGTCGGACGGCGTTCTGGATCCGGTCGACCGGTGGTCGGGGTCCCGTGCATGTTGAGGCGACCGTGCCGGGAATGGCGAGGAGGGCAATCGCACTGGCATGCGTGGGCGGGGAAGTGCCTACTTGACGGCGCCGAGGGTCAGGCCGGCGATGAAATGCCGCTGCATCAGGAAGAACATCAGGACTGGCGGGAGCGCGGCGATAATCGATCCGGCACTCATCAGATGGTACGCCGCCCGGTACTGGGCGTTGAAACTGGTGATTCCGGCGGTCACGGGCTGCGTCTCAACGCCCTGGGTCAGGACGACGGCCCAGAAGTAGTCGTTCCAGATGAAGGTAAAGATCAGAACCGCGAGTGCCGCAATCGCAGGCTTCATCAACGGCAACACGACGAACCAGAAAATCCTGAACTCGTTCACGCCCTCAACCCGTGCCGCCTCAATCAGCTCGAAAGGGAGAGCCCTGATGAAATTGCGCATGAACAATGTGCAGAAACCTGTCTGGAAGGCGACATGGAACAACACCAGTCCGGTAATGGTGTTGTAGAGGCCAAGCTGCAGGGTCAGATCACGAACCGGCACCATGAGGATCTGGAAAGGCACAAAATTTCCAGCGACAAACATGAAAAATATCAAAATATTGGCACGAAAGCGATAGATCCCGAGAGCAAAGCCCGTCATGCTGCTCAAGATCACTGCGCCAGCGACGGTGGGAAGCGTGATAAAGACCGAATTCAGCAGGTAGCGCGGCATGTCACTTTCGAAAAAGACCTTGCCGTAATTGGTGAATCCCTCGAAGGCCGATGGCCATCCCCAATAATTGCCGGTGGTGAAGTCAGCGGCCGGCTTGATCGAAAAAATGGCGACGGCAATCAGCGGGAGAAGCCACATGATCAGGGCCGCCGGAAGCAGCATCCGGTAGGTCAGCTGCCAAGCGCGCGATGTCCGTTCGATCGGCGTCGGGAACATTTCAGTAACCCCTTTCCTCGCGATACATCGACCACAGGAAATAGGCGATGAACACCACCATGATCGCAAACAGCGTGACAGCAATCGCCGCACCGTAACCCATGCGGAAACCGTATTCCGACAGGGCCACCTCGAACATGTAGAAGGCGAGAACGCGTGATGATCCGAAGGGGCCGCCCTGCGTCATGACTGCAATGAAGTCAAAGGATCTGAGCGCACCGATGATCGTCACCACGAAAGCGATAAAGGTCGCGGGTCTGAGTTGTGGCACGATCACATACCACAGCATCCTCACACCTTTTGCGCCATCCAGCCGACCGGCTTCGATTTGCTCCGGATCAACCGCATTGAGCCCGGTGAGATAAAGGATCATGCAATAGGCGGTCTGTGGCCAGAGTCCCGCCAGGACAATCCCGTAAGTGACAAGATTCTCATCTCCCAGAACATTGACCGGACCGAGGCCGAAAACACCGAGAAGCGAGTTCAGGAGGCCGAAGGTCGGGTCGTAGAACCAGGTAAAGACGAGTCCAACGACAACCTGGCTGATGACAAACGGGAAGAAGAACAGGGATTTGTAGAGACGGATACCCGCCACAGTCTGGTTCAGGAACAGAGCAATCAACAATCCTGCCGGAATCGCCAGCAGATACAAAACCAGCCAGAGCACATTGTTCTTCAGCGAAACAAAGAACGCATCGCGGTCGACGAATTCCCAGTAGAGATATTCGTAGTTCCGGAATCCGACGTATTTCCTGGGCCCCAGCCCATCCCATTCATAGAGTGAGACATTGAACGATTGGAAAATGGGAAAAATCACATAGAACAGGAAGAACAGGACGACGGGTGTCAAAAAAAGCCACGGCGCAAGGGCGATCTGGTTGCGCCGCAGCCATGAGCTCTGCCTGCCAATCAGCGGCATGTCGGTTCGGGACATGGAACCCGGTTTTCCCTCTCGTCTTCAGCGGCCGGCAGGATCGAGACAATCCTGCCGGACCCGTTCTGCGTTAATTGTAGATCCGTTGACGCGCCCGCTCGAGCCTGGAAAGGATACGGTCAAGATCGTCGGGTTTGACCATGAACTCCTGGAAACCCTCCATTGAGACCTTGGCCATCTCGGCGGGTGCATCCCGGTCCCAGAACTGGGCCACGCCGCCGGGTGAATTCGTCGACAGCATGGCAAAGCCTTCCCTGAGGAACTTGTCATCGTCGACCGAAGATTTGGCGTTGACCGGCAACTGCCCAAGATTGCTGCCATTGTTGATCTCGGTCTGCTCATCTTCCGAGACCACGAATTTCAGGAACGCACGGGCCGCTTCCTTGTTCTCGGCATTCGCTGGAATGTGAAAGGTATCGGTCGGTGCATCCTCCGCCAGCAATACAGCCGAATTGATGACCGGAAACTGATAGAAGTCGATCTGGTCGTCGGTCAGCCCGGCATCGCGCAGCGGGGCGACGGCGAAGTTGCCCATCAGGTAATGAACGGCTTCGCCGTTGACGATGAAGGGCAGTGCCTCCTGCCAGCTGTACGTCTGGTGATTGTCGATAAACGCACCCATGTCGATCAGCTGACGCCAGTTGGCGAATGTCTGCCTGACTCGATCATCTTCCCAGCTGACGTCACCCGCAGCCAGAGACATATGGAAGTCAAAGCCATTGGTGCGCATGTTCAGATAGTCGAACCAACCGCCGGCAGTCCACAGGAATTTGGTCCCGATGGTGAAGCATTTGCGTCCGGAATCGAGAATGGCCTGGCAATTGGCGACGAACTGTTCCCAGTCAGCCGCTTCGCTGAGCCCCAACTCCTCATAGATGTCCTTGCGGTAATAGACGCCCCACTGGTAGTAGGTGTAGGGCACGCCCCACTGTTTGCCATCAATCGTGAGCGCACCTTTCGTCGATGCCAGATTGGCGGCGATTTCCGGATCTTGCCAGAGGTCCGAGACATCCTCGAACAGGCCCGCTTCCACATAGGGGCGCATCCGGTTTGCGGCATACCAGTTGGCGACATCCGGTGGATTGGCAGACAGGAAATTGCGGATCTGTGTCTTGTATTCTTCGCGGTCGATCACCGTGACATCGATTTCAAGATCAGGGTGCATCTCCTGGAATCGCCCGATCATCGCTTCCATCGTCGCCCGCGGTGCCGGGTTGGAGGTGTCAAGAAATATCTTCAGATTCCCGGTCAGAGAGTGACCATCGCCGAAGGTGCCGCCGGATGTGAAGGCGACTGTTGCAAGCGCCGCAAGCGCCGCTTTGAGGGTGGAGCGCATTATCTCTTCCTCCTTGGATTGAATGCTGAAAAGTCCCAATATGTGGAAATGGATTCCACATATTGACAATCCTTACCGCATCTGATATCGCCTGTCAATCATGAGTTTGATGCAAAAAATCCCGTCCCAGAGTGGCAACCCGGCCGTGAACGGATCACGATCCCTGGGCGGCACTGTGGGCAAGGCGCTTGACCTGCTTGCCCTGGCCGCAGAATTCCGGCGGCCTGTTCGTTTTTCTGAACTCTGTGCACGCAGCACATATCCCAAGGCCACCGTCCACCGTCTTCTGCAGACCCTGACCAATCAGCGGATGCTGACCTTCAATTCCGACGACCATACCTATTCCCTCGGTTTGCGCCTTGTCCGCCTTGCCCATGCTGCCTGGGAACAGGCATCGCTTGCCCCTGTGGCGCGACCCTTTATCGATGACCTGTCAAACAGTATCGGAAAGACAGTTCATCTGGCTCAGCTCGACAGCGGTCATGTGCTGTATGTCGATAAACGCAATGCTGCCGATCCTGTCGAGATGTTTAGTGAATCCGGGCGTATCGGACCGGCCTATTGCACCGGTGTCGGCAAAGCGATGCTCGCCCATCTCAGCGATTCTGAACTTGATGAAGCCTTGAAGGAGCAATCGTTTCGGCGGTTTACAGGCAATACAATTGTCGATGAAGCGGCACTGAGGTGTGAACTTGCCGGGATTCGGGGACGCGGCTACGCATGCGACGATGAAGAGCACGAACCGGGTATCCTTTGCATCGCGGCACCGATCCTGAGCCCTGCGCATCGTGTACTCGGTGCGCTGTCGGTGACCGCAACCACCCGGATCAGCAGCCTTGAGGAACTTGCGAAATTGATGCCATTGGTGAAGCGCACCGCAGTTCTGATTGCCGAAGAGGCGGTGAGTTGGCAGTATCCGGAACAAGCATCAACAGCAGAGAGAGCTGGAGTGAACGAGATATGACTGGTGTCGTGCTGGAGAATGTGATCAAACGATTTGGAGAGACCCAGGTCATCCACGGTGTTGACCTCCGGATCAAGGATGGGGAATTCTGTGTCTTTGTCGGCCCGTCAGGATGCGGAAAGTCAACATTGCTTCGCATGGTCGCCGGGCTTGAGGAAACCACTGAAGGATCCATCAGTATCGGTGGCCGTGATGTCACGCGGGCCGATCCGGCCGATCGTGGTGTTGCGATGGTCTTTCAGACCTATGCACTTTACCCGCATATGACGGTCGAGGAAAATATGGGGTTTGGCCTGAAGATGACCGGCCATCCGAAAGCGGAGATTCGCCAAAAGGTCGATGTGGCCTCGAAGATCCTTCGACTCGACGAGTATCTGAAACGCAAGCCCAAAATGCTCTCCGGTGGTCAGCGTCAGCGGGTGGCGATTGGCCGCGCCATCGTGCGTGGCCCCGATGTCTTTCTCTTCGACGAACCGCTCTCCAACCTTGATGCGGAGCTCCGGGTCGAGATGCGGGTCGAGATTGCCCGCCTCCACAAGGAACTCAGTGCCACCATGATCTATGTGACCCATGATCAGGTGGAGGCCATGACACTCGCTGACAAGATTGTCGTGCTGCGGGATGGGACCATTCAGCAGGTGGGCGCCCCCCTCGACCTCTACCATGACCCGCACAACCGGTTCGTGGCCGGCTTCATCGGCTCCCCGGCCATGAATTTTCTCAAGGGAACCGTGAACGGGGACCAGATCCGCATTGAGGCACTCGACCGCTCCATCAGTCCCGCCGTCCAGTTGCCGGCATCGGGCCGGACCGTGACGGTCGGCCTGCGCCCGCAGCTGCTCTCGGTGGAGGCAGCTCCATCCGCTCTCCGGATCGAGCTGACCGAAAATCTCGGCGGCGTGGCCTATGATTACCTCACGACCCCGACCGGGGAACGCATCGTGGTCGAGTCCCGGGGCACCGCCCCATCACCCGCCAATGAGACCGTCACACTCCGATTCGATGATGACGCGGCCCTGATCTTCGATGCGGCCAGCGGTGCCCGGCTCCGGGCATAGGAGCCTGCCATGGTTTCTGCATCCATGCCTGCGCCATGCTGACCCGATCCGTTCGTTATGAGAGCCTGCAGGATGCCCCGGTCATCATCTCCGGTGGTGCCACCGGTATCGGGCGGGTCCTCGTTCAGTCCTTTGCGCTTCAGGGGGCCCGGGTTGGCTTTGTCGACTGCCTGACTGAACCCGGAATTGCACTTGCCGGGACTCTTGCCGATGCCGGTCACCAGGTTGCGTTCAAGGCCTGTGATGTCACCAATACCGACCACTATCGCAACGCTCTTGGGGAATTGGCAGATTGCCATGGTCCCTGCCGGATTCTGGTCAACAACGCCGCCAACGATCGGCGCCATGCTCTCGATACAGTATCACCGGACCAGTTGACATCCGCACTTGCGGTCAATCTGGGCCACGCCTTCTTTGCCAGCCAGTTCGTCATTCCCGGAATGATCAGGACCGGCTCCGGCTGCATCATCAACCTTGGATCCATCAGCTGGATGCAGAAGCCCCGCCACATGGCGATGTATGCGGCAGCGAAGGCCGGTGTGCATGGACTGACACGGGCCCTGGCGAGTGATTACGGCTCACACGGGATTCGTGCCAACACGATTGTGCCGGGCTGGGTCATGACCGCCAAACAGCTGGAATTGCATGTAGATACGGCTGCCGATCGCCAGATTGATGACGCACAGTCACTCCCGGGCCGGGTTGAGCCGGAGGATATTGCCGCGATGGCTCTCTTTCTTGCCTCCGATCAGGCGCGAATGTGCACAGGCCAGAATTTTATTGTCGATGCAGGCTGGGTCTGACCGTCCCCGCTTCACCGGTGTCTATCAGGTCAGCCCGCCATAGAGCAGGCCGCCGGCCACAGAACCCGTGAAAGCAAGGAAAAGATACGCTGCAAAGACCGGAGCCCGGGCAAGGGCGAAGACGGCCATCATTGCGGGGATTGAGGTCACGCCGCCAGCCAGCAG
>JAPOSK010000311.1 GCA_026709725.1 Paracoccaceae bacterium
ATGAGGATCAAGGGGGCGGGACTTCAGTTCGGGATGGAACTGGACACCGATAAACCATGGATGATTACGGAGCTCCATGATTTCGGGCAGGGTGCCGTCCGGTGACATGCCGCTGAACACCACACCCTTCTCCTGCAACTTCTCACGATAGGCAACGTCAACCTCAAAACGATGGCGGTGGCGTTCCGATATTTCCCTGCAGTCATATTGCCGATAGGCCAGGCTGTTCGGGTCCAGAACTGCCTGATAGGAACCGAGGCGCATCGTTGCTCCCTTGCTGTCGCCAGGAGTCCTCTCAATCGTTTCACTGCCCTGCTGCCATTTCTGGAGATAAAAGATGATCGGTTCAATATCGATGCAGCTGTCCTCACTCTCCATGACAAATTCCTCTGAACCGGCATTGGCAATGCCAAGGAGATTGCGGGCTGCATCGATAATCGCTGTCTGCATCCCCAGACAAATGCCGAGATAGGGAATCCGTTCGAGGCGTGCATATTCTGCTGCCTTGATCTTTCCCTCAATGCCGCGACCCCCAAACCCTCCGGGGACCAGAATCGCATCGCACCCTTGCAGGTGCAGCCCCGGATCGCTGCTCTCGAAAATGTCTGACTCGATAAACTCCGCCTCAACACGAACGCGGTTTGCGATGCCGCCATGGATCAGGGCTTCGCTGATCGATTTGTAGGAATCCTCAAGTGCAGTGTACTTGCCGACAACCGCCACCCTGACTGAGCCGATGGTGTTGTTGATGCGAAACCAGACATCCCGCCAATCGCTCATGTCCGGCTCCCTGGCATCTGTTATCCCGAACGACTGCAGCAGGACCGTATCAAGACCTTCCTCGTGATAGGCAATCGGTGCATAGTAAATGGATTCCATGGTCTGGGAAGACACAACGGCATCCTGCCTGACATTACAGAAGAGCGCGATCTTGCGTCTTTCCTTTTCCGGGAGCGGCATATCTGATCGACAGACAATCATATCCGGAACGATCCCGATTGAGCGCAACTCCTTGACAGAGTGCTGTGTGGGTTTGGTCTTGAGTTCCCCACAGGCCTCAAGAAAAGGGATCAGCGTCAGGTGAATAAAGACGCAGCTTCCCGTTGACATCTCAAGAGCAAACTGACGAATCGCTTCGAAGAACGGCAAACCTTCAATGTCGCCAACTGTGCCGCCGATTTCACACAGGACAAAGTCAGCATCACCAGTATCATGGGCGATGAAGGCCTTTATTTCGTTGGTGACATGCGGAATGACCTGAATTGTGGAGCCAAGATATTCGCCAAGTCTCTCCTTCTCGAGAACCCGGGAGTATATCTGACCGGACGACACCGAGTCGGTCCGCGTTGCAGTCACGCCGGTGAACCGCTCGTAATGACCAATGTCAAGATCGGTTTCAGCTCCATCATCCGTGACAAAAACTTCCCCGTGTTCGTAGGGACTCATCGTGCCGGGATCGACGTTCAGATAGGGGTCAAGCTTGCGAATTCGAACCCTGTAGCCACGGGCCTGCAAGAGCGCACCCAGTGAAGCGGCCATCAGCCCCTTGCCAAGCGAGGAGACAACTCCACCTGTGATGAAAACATACCGCGGCATTCGTGAAGACTAGCCTGAAGACATCATTACAGCCCATTCCATGATGCTCACGAGGGCCAGTGAATAGCAAGGTCGGAAGCGCCTGACCAGTGCCGGGTTGCGAAAATCGGAGAGAGCATCCACATGCATCGACCGAAAGTCGGTCGGATGCATTATTCGGCCTTGGGTGGCCGGACCGGCGTGTCGCTGTCCCCGGATGGCAACAGGTCTTCCGGATCAAAGTCCAGCCGGGGATCAACCGGTTCAGATTCGACCGCGCCCTCAACTCCCAGGCGCTCGACAATCGAATCGGTTGACTGTTCACGCGCAGTCAGAATCGTCAGGGCCAGTGAGACACAGAGGAATGCTGTTGCAACGATCCAGGTTGCCTTGCTGAGGGCTGTGGCCGATTGTCGACCTGTCATCATGTTTCCACCACCAATGCCAAGAGCTCCGCCCTCTGACCGTTGAACCAGAACAATCCCGATCAGCCCCAGTGCGAGGATCAGGTGAACCACAAGAAGAACGTTGCTCATTGACAATCCGATTTCTGCAACAGGGACAAATGACAGGGAACAATGATGATCGCACCCGCGAGCACACATACATCATGGCAGGCGCACGAAACAAGCAAAACCATGACCCCGGAAATGCGACTTCAATCGATCCTCTCAGCAATGTCACCCGCTCCAGCGCCAGACAGCCCCAATGCGACCGGCAGGAGAAGGAACAGGGTTCCAGCCCAGGCAGGCGCGGAACCCGATCATGCCCCGGCCTTGTTCAGGGAGCGCCATTGCAACCGGTGATCCTTCGGTATCCCTGCTTCATGCCGGAGCATGAAGTCCGGAATAGGGACAGCTGCATGAGTGCGGGTCCCCCGATTGCCGGCGGCGTTGGGTCTTGTTTTCATCACTCCGGCATGGTTCTTCGCGTGTGGTCAGGGCGGATGCCTGCATGTTGTGGCCGCGGAATGTGATCATGGACATCCCCGGGCCGGGGACTTCAGGCGATATGCCCAACCGGGGGGAACGGGATACCGCTGGAACAATCTCTGCCTTGAGACGTATTGCCGGTAGAGGGAATCTGCATTACTGGCTTGAGTAGGGTAAGTGAACGCCGTTGATCGTCAACAGGGCATGCAATGCACAAGCCAGACCGAATCCATGAGCCAAGTCCTCGGCACTGTGAACCGATATCGGCACAAAATCCTGGCGTAAAGTGCCCACCATGGAGCCGTTCCATTGCCCAGGAAATTCTTGATCGCACCACCGGTAGGGAATACGTTGCAGGCGACACGCAATGGTGTTGGCTTTGTTGCGCGCAGAACAAGAGTGACGGATGATCGTGAGGTCTGGCTCGGATATCCTGAGGCCTGGGACAGAATGGACCCAAGCTGAAGAAACAGTGGCTGCAGGAAGACCGTATCCGCAGGAAAGATCTCCGGGACCACAAAACGCGGATAGGTCTCCGGAATGACTTTGGGGGCATCATGTTGGCGGCTGACCCCCCATTCAGAACCTTTGGGGAGAAATCGGTCTTTGCACTGGAAATGCGGCACCTGCCCAACGATGTTCCTGATGCGGAGCCGGAGGATTGGAGCGGCTCCTGGGGTGAATGGCGTCTTTGGATTTCCAATCTGAATCTCTGTGTGCTTCGATTTGATACCGGGGAAGGACTGGTTGAGATTGGGGAAGCACGATGGTTTCTGGCGCCCCTGTTCATCTGGATTGCTGAAAACTGGAGACCCCTCCTTCACGAATCCCGTCTGCCGGCGGGGGACATGTGGGCGGCATCCATCTCCACTCATCACGAGCGGCATATCTGGCAATGCTGGAAAGTTCTGGTGACGATTTTGATTGATTTACCCCCTGGCAGGACTGGGCAGGCAGGCACTCTTTGCGCACAGCCGCCGAAGGCGGAATCGTGCCCGATGTCTTTATGCAACGTGTGGGGGATGAGATGGAACTCTCCTGGGGCGACCGAATTCAACCCGGGGCGCAGGACGCAGAATTCATCATGGAAGACGGGGTTGCCCGGGCACCGGTTGACGCTGTGGCAACATCACTTTCATCTGCCATCGAATGGTTCCTTGAACAGCAGCAACCGAATTCAGCGAACTGGGTGCATGAGTTGGAGATATGCTGGACAAAAACAGGTCGCACGAGTGCAGGAAACCGTGGTCCCGGCCCGGAAGAGCCGCGCGGTGATTCGGGAGCATGACCGGGCTATGTACGGCTGGCAGTACCAGATCGAGAATGTCTTCGCCAAACTCAAGGCGTTCCGGGGGATTGCGACACGGTTCGACAAGACGGTGGTGAGCGTCCCGGCCTTCATCTATCTGGTGGCCGGGGTGATTGCGGCACGGTAGTTATCAACAGGCCTAAGCCTTGAACTGACCAAAAATTGCAGTTTGGGATCCATTCGATTAGTGTCCGGTGTAGTCGACTGAGAGCAAAATGACCGATTCTTCGGAGCATGACATCAGAGAGATACGGCGGTGGACGCACAAGACGAGTTGATTGCAGCCCTGCCAGATAGATGCCGCCCTGAACAGCGGAAGACGCCCGCGTTTCTTGCGGTCGATTTTTTCTGTGGTGCGGGGGGAACCACGCGCGGCCTGATTGACGCCCAAGGCTACGTCATTGCCGGTCTCGACAAGCAGGAAATCTGCCGACAGACCTATGTCACCAATAACGGCAACGAGACCGGAGACAGATCCTATCCCGACTTTCTGGCCTTTGATCTGTTCCCAAAGACAGAGGCCTATCCTGCAGGCCAGCAGCAGGAGGCCATCTCCCACCTCGACACCGTGCTTGCCAGGCACCGACGCCTCTACCCGGACGTGCCGCTGCTATTTGCAGTCTGCGCACCCTGTCAGCCCTTTACGAAACTCGGTAGGGCAGCGGTCAGGAAGGACAGTTTGGCCGCCCGTCTGCGTGATCGCGGCCTCCTTGCGCACGCTTGCCGTTTCATTGAGCGCTACGAGCCTGATATGGTACTCTCCGAGAATGTCCCAGGCATCACGGATGAAAGGTATGGCGGCGTGTGGGATGATTTCGCGAACCGACTTCGCGAGCTTTCGTTTGCTGTCTCCACAGAGCGTGTGTGCGCTTCGGACTTTGGCATTCCGCAATACAGGAAGAGAACGATCCTTGCGGCGCTCCGAACCAGTCCGGACAGGACATTGGAAAGGCCGGAGCTGCCAGACTGCGACGCGACCGCTGAGCGCAGAACTGTGGGAGAGGCATTGGCTGGTCTGCCGCCGATTGATGCAGGTGAGAGGCATCGCGATCTGCTGAACCATGCGACCCGCAATCTGAGCGAACTCAACAGGAAACGGATTTCGTACGCAAAGCCCGGAGAGTCCAATGCGTATCTGTCATCGACACCCGAGGGCGACCTTTCCCTTGCCTGTCATCGTCGGGTCAATTCCAGATTCCAGAACAGGTGCTTTGCTGATGTCTACACCCGAATGGCTCCAGATCGTCCTGCCCCGACGATCACGACGCACTGTGCCAGCATCACGAACGGCCGCTTTGGGCACCCCGACATCATGCAGATTCGCGGCATCTCCATGCGGGAAGCCGCACGACTGCAGTCATTCCGTGACGACTATGTGTTCTATCCCGTCGACAAGGTCGACCCCATTGCCCGAATGATCGGCAATGCCGTCCCCCCCCCTGCCCTAGGGCCCGTTGACACTCACTGGCACTGATGCTGTCGGGGTCTGGAACAGCACTGGAATCGGAATCGATCAGGGGGAGTGTCAACGGGCCCTAGCCTGGTTCTATGCCAAGCATCTGGTGAAGACGTTTCTGTCAGAACGATGGTCACCCATACCCGCTTAGAAACAACGCATGACCGAAAATGACAAGCTGTACCTCCGCTTCCATGGGCGAATCATCGATTCGCTCGGGATCCAGATGTACCAGAGCCCGGTCGCCGCGATTGCGGAGTTGATCGCGAACGCATGGGACGCGGACGCAACGGTTGCGGATGTCCATCTTCCGGACACTCTGGCGGGCGAGCCGAAGATAACAGTGCATGACGACGGCCACGGCATGACCTTCGGGCAATGCCAGAATCGGTATCTCAACATTGGTCGGGACCGCCGGCTTGATGAAGGGACTGATCGCTCTCCTGACAGCCGCCCCGTGCTTGGCCGCAAAGGTATCGGAAAGTTTGCTGGTTTTGGCATCGCAGATCATCTGAAAATCGATACGACGAGCAAGGAGACGGGCGAAAGGACAGTCTTCAGTCTTGATCTGAACGACCTGCGCGGCACCGGTTACATCGATACGGAGGCGAAGGAGATCCCAGCGCTTCGCCGAGATGCGGGGGACAGAGTTCCGCCGAATGGGCATGGCACCACCGTCACGCTGACAAATCTGAAGATCCGCAGGAGGCCAAATACAGACCAATTCCTGCAGTCAATGGCGCGACGCTTTCTCATCAATCAGAGTGCCGACAATTTCGAGGTGAGGATCAACGGCGAGGTCCTTGCACATGAACATGCGCCGGCGGACATCGAATTTGATTTTCCTTCTGTTTATCGGGGTGAGGAGCAACCCGATGGCCTCAGGATCGAAGATGATGTTGGGATCGAAGAGATTGATGGCGGTGAGATCCGCTGGCGGTTCAGATTCAGCAAGGACCCGATCGGGACCGAGGAATTCCGGGGCGTTTCGGTGTTTTGTGGGATCAAGGTCGCACAGACCCCGTTCTTCTTCGATCTGGCAGGCGGAGTTGATGGGCAGCACGGCCAGCGGTATCTTACGGGGCAGGTCCAGGCGGATTATCTGGACAGACTCGATGCGGATGTCATCACCACCGAGCGCCAGCGGATCAATTGGGAGCATGAGGATGCACAACCTTTGCTGGACTGGGGACAGAACAGGGTAAAATCCCTGCTGTCCATCTGGAAAGCGAGGCGGGCCGAGGAGAAGCATAGGTGGATTGATGACCGGATGACGCCGTTCTCTTCGCGTCTGGAACGCTTGAAGACGACCGAGCGGCGAACGGTCACGGGGGCGATCAAGAAGATTGCAACGATAGAATCGATCTCGGAAGACCAGTTGGAAGAGATGGCGAACAGTCTTCTGACTGCATGGGAGCAGGGTCGCCTTCGTGAATTGATCAACGATGTGGCTGATGTCGAATCCATGGATGAAAGTGTGCTTCTCGGCCTGCTTGCCGAAACACAAGTCTTGAATGCGTTGCACATTGCCGAGGCCGTCCGTGCCAAGACCGACATCGTGTCTGGCTTGCGAAAACGGATCGAAGATCACGATTTGGAGAATGCGGTCAGAGATTACATGGCGGAGAATCCTTGGCTGCTGTCCCCGGAATGGGAAACATTCACAAAGGAGACAAGTGTCAAGAACCTGGCCAAAAAAGCGGCGAAGGAGCTCGGATTGACAGTGGTGACCCTCAGTGGGGGAAACGCACTGATTTGACAATGTCGTCTGGCCAACAACTCCTGATCGTTGAATTCATGCAGCCCGGCAAGACAATTGATCGGGATCACATCAATCGCTTTCAGCAATATGTCGACGTTCTCCGTGACAGCATCACCGCTAACACGGAACTGGACTTCAACAATGTTTCCGGCTTGCTCGTTGCTGACAATCTGGCCAAACAGGCGGGCATGACGCAGGCCCTGCAGCGACTTGCCAGCGATGGCATGAAGGCCATGGAATGGGAATCGCTTCTCGCAAAGGCCGAAGCGCAATGGGAAGACTTCCTCAAGATCGTAGTCAATCGGGCACCTGATGATGAACGCTTGAGTTCCCTCCGTCGCACCAAAAAACCAGAAGGCGCAGAGAGGGCTGACCGGAACGATTCCTCATCATAAGCACCGCCATCCGCCCGAATGGCGGGATCCTCCATGTCCGGATCATGACCTGGGCGGATGGACGATGATAAACAGGACAGGGCTTGAGTGGGTGACGCTGGACAATCCGACGGATAGGCCCCGGATGGCGGCGACTAGCGACCATCCGGGGTCGTTGACCGGGCCAACGACAACCGGCTCCGCCTGGCACGCGTGGCCAGATTCGGTCGAATCGTGTCAGGATCCGAGGATCGTCAGGAGATGTCAACCATATGAGAATTGCTCCGACCGCCGATTTTCGGGAATTGCATGCATGCGCAGGTCTCTATAATCTGGCATGTCACCGCGTTGCGAACCGATCCGGTGCATGGCAGGGAACACACCGCCTGTTTCCGGAATCAGGCGATCACCAATGAAGGAATGAGAACGCATGACAAGCCTGACTGTCATTGGTTTGCAATGGGGCGATGAAGGCAAGGGCAAGATCGTCGACATTGCCGCAGCGGAAGCTGATGCAATCGTGCGTTTTCAAGGCGGTAACAATGCCGGGCATACGGTCATGCATGGCAATGCGGTTTTCAAACTGTCCCAGTTGCCCAGCGGAATTCTCCGTCCGGGCAAACAGGCGATCATCGGTAACGGAGTTGTTCTTGATCCGGAAGGTCTTGAGAGTGAGATCGAGTCACTGCGCCGGGCGGATGTGGAGATATCCCCCGATACACTCGCCATCGCCAGCAACGCGTGCCTGATCCTGCCACTGCACCGCGAACTGGATGCCTTGCGAGAGCGTTTATCCGGTGCAGCAAGGATCGGAACAACAGGCAAGGGTATCGGACCCGCCTACGAGGACAAGATTGGGCGGCGCGCGATCAGGGTTGGCGACCTTGACCAGCCGGATCGGCTGACCGCAATGGTTGATCGGCTGCTGGACCATCACAACTGCCTGCGCACGGGCATGAACGTTGAAACTGTGCCCCGGGATGCATTGCTTGCAACACTTGGCCGCTATCGGTCAATCCTTGCTCCCTACGGTGCGGCCGCGGATGAACGAATCCATGCGATTGCCGCCGGTGGCGGCCGCATTCTCCTTGAAGGGGCGCAGGGATCACTCCTGGACATCGACCATGGCACCTACCCTTTCGTTACGTCATCATCAACAGTGGCTGGCAGTGCTGCCGCTGGTGTCGGCCTCGGCCCGGGTCTGCTTGGTACAGTCCTCGGGGTCTGCAAGGCCTACACGACGCGGGTGGGCGAAGGCCCCTTTCCAACCGAGCAGGATAATGCGGATGGGGCATGGCTCTGTGAACGCGGCAAGGAGTTCGGGACCGTGACGGGCCGCAAACGTCGCTGTGGCTGGCTGGATCTGGTCATGCTGCGGGCCACATGCCGCCTTTCAGGTGTTGATGGTCTCGCACTGATGAAACTTGATGTCCTTGACGGGCTGAAGGAAATCAGGCTCTGCACCGGGTATGGTCCGGGCGATGAAGAGGCAGAAGTGCTTGCGATCGGGCAGCGCATGATGGCGCCCGTAGAGCCAGTCTATGAAGTTCTGCCCGGCTGGTCGGAGTCGACAGAGGGTGCACGGAAGCGTTCTGATCTTCCAGCCGCTGCCAGGCACTATCTGGATCGGATTGAAGAAATCACAGAAACACCCATCTGGTGTCTCTCGACCTCACCTCAGCGGATGAATCTGATCAGATGTCGTGATGAAGGGTTCTTCCGATGACGCTCTCCTATCCGGTCCGTCGCAAACTGGCACTGATCACTGTCTGTGTGGGCCTGCCACTCTATGTTGTGCTGGCCGTCTCACTGATCACCACATTCGGGCGATTGCCATTTCTGCTGGAGGCCATCCTCTATATTATCATCGGGATTGGCTGGATTTTCCCGACGCGGCACATCTTTATGGGCATTGGCAGGGCCGACCCCCTGCAGTCAATGGATGCAGACCCGAACTCCCGCAAGGGCAGCATATGAGTGGTTTGCTGAATTCCCTTCTGAACAAACTGACAGCAAGGCCGGATATGAAGGTTGAGTCCGGCGATTGCCGTATGGCCCTGACCGTCATGCTGGTCAGGATTGCGCGGGCAGACCGGGAGTATACCAAATCTGAGCGAGAGCGCATTCTGGCAATTCTCAAATCCCGCTATGATCTCGATGACTGCGCGGCGGAAGGTGTCCTGGTCGAGGCTGAGGCAACGGAGGCTGAAGCGCTGGATATCGTGCAATTCACCCGGGTTCTGAAGGATCGGGTTCCCTATGACGAACGCGAAGAGGTTCTGGCAGCCTTCTGGCGTGTTGTCCTGGATGACGATTATCGGGATGACGAAGAGGATCGTCTCCTGCGCCTTGCCGCCAAACTTCTTGGTGTCAGTGATCGCGACAGCGGTCTGATACGCCGGAAAGTCATGCAGGAGATTGCCCGGTCCAGGCAGACCTGATCCCTGACACCAGCATCTCTCCATCACCAATGCCGAAATGGCTCCGTACGGCGAAACTCGAAATCTCTGCTTCCGGTCCGGCTTGCAGTGCCGGGATGTCAGACCGGTGAAAAGATGGAGCCCGATCATTGCCCTTGCGGCCGGCCTGTGTAGCAAATTGTCCCTCGAGACCCTATAGTCGACGGGGCTGACTGCCATCCATCCTGAGGAGGGAGCCTTGACCCAGAACAGAGCCACATCGGTGCCCTGGGGATTCTACGGCCGGGAAACGGAGCTTGCCCGCCTCATTCGCTGGCTCGAATTCGAGGAACCCCGCCATAACCGCCGTTTCTCGGCCACCAGCATTCATGGCCCCCGCGGTGTTGGCAAGACCCATCTTGTCGAAACGGCCATGACTGTCGCCAATGATGTCCCGGTGATCCTCTTTGAAGTGCCGGCCATTGCCGATGACAGGAGTTTTTCGGAGGGAGAGTCTTTCTTTCATCGGGTGAATGAGAATCTCCTTAACGCCGCTGAAAGGTCAGGGAACAAGGATATTCGTGCCGGGCTTCCCGCTGACAGCACACCCGTTGGCCCGGGACTCCGCCACCAGGACATCCTCACGGCGCTCCTGCAGGCCGGTGTTGTGGTGGTCTACGACGAGTTCCAGCGGGGAGCGGCATTCGGTCTTGTGGATGCTGTCAAGGTCGTGATCGACAGAGCGGATCACGACCACCGGAATCCGCCGCCGGGCAAGATTGTGCTGATGGGCTCGCACCAGCAGGAATTCCGGGACCTCTTCCACGCCAAGGCTCCCCTGTACCAACGCACAGAGGGCATCGTGCTCCACCCCTGGCGGATCAGGACAGTTCTGCAAATGGCTGCCGAGCACGGCATTCTGGCCAACCCGGGGCGCTTTCTGACCCTCTGGACCGCCTATGGAGGCCTGCCCCGGCACTGGAGTCGATACTGCACACATCAGGATTACGCCCACCTGCATGCCATGGGCGATGAGGAGACATGGCGCCGTGCATTCCTTGCCATTGAGATCGAACGGTTCAAGGTGCCGACAAACAGCTGGAAAGACAAGGCCCATATTGAGCTTCGACCCCTTGATCGTGATATCCTGCTCCATATCGGGCGTGACCACCCCCTGGGAATCCGGCAGGATCGCCTGCACGATCATCTTGTCAAAACCCTGCCCGCCAGCCGGAAAAAATCATTCAGCGGCCAACGACTCCTGCGTGCCCTCGAATCCCTGCGCGATGATCTTGCCCTTCTGGATCGGTCAGGCCCGTTCATGCAGGATGGGTGGGATCGCTGGTTCATCACCAGCAACCCGACACTTTTCGAGATCACCGCAGCGCCGGCACCCATTCACGGGCGACAGAACCGTGACCGGTCACCGCGGTGGAAAGCGGAGTCCGGCGGCATCCCCATCGGCAAGATTGAGCAGCTCGAAGGGGTGATGCTGGAGCGTCTGGCTGCTGAGGGATTCCTGCTCCATCCCGATGTCGACTGGGCGGAGGCGCATGTCTGGCGTCCCGATTGCGAAGGCAAGGACATTGATCTCATGGCTGTCAGCGGGACGGAGACGATTCCCCGCGCGCTCTGGCTTGGTGAGGCAAAACGCGATCCGAAGACGCACACCCCCCGGAGGACACGCGCCGACCATGACGCGTTCATTGCCGCCATTGGGCGGGACGACCCCGCATTTGTCAAGGATCTGGCGAAGACCGAACTCACCCGTGTGCTGATCTCCCCACTGTTCACCGAACAGCAGAAAGCGGGGTATGGCAAGGCAGGGTTTGCCTGCATTGACATCCACACATTCGCGATGTGGTGCGGCATTGACCCCGCACCCGTGCCGTCGAATGATTCAACCCGGGGCGATGGCAGCAGCCGGGCATCGGCTTCGGGCGGGCCACCGCCTGCCGCCCTCCGGGCGGCGACAATCGCGCGCACCCGGATTGCCGCACGATCAGACTCAATTCCGGGGGACGCTGAACGCTGCTGCCCGTGACGGGCAGGCGGGGATCGGGGCGGAGACGCGGAGACCCATCCCCACCCGACCGGGCCGGCCCGCCGCCCATGACGTCGAGTCTGGGCCGGGCGGCACCGCCTACCCTCGTCATGCCCCTCCCGATGATCCTCCATGATTGATCCTTTGGGGCATCCCTTGCGGGTCGGCGGCATGTCAGGGTCACGGACCGGCGCACCCGTCAGGACCGCGCCGACACCCCTATCCCCGACAGGACCATCATCCTCGCCCAATGATCGTCGGGCCAATGATCGTCGGGGTTGGGGACACCCTCGACTCGCACAGGCTGCCTGCACTCCATGACACCGTCCCGCCGGCCGGGACCCGGTGTCTTCAACTGGGGTTCGGGATCCATCATGCACCAAGGCACGGCAGCTGGCCGACCAAGGCGGAGATCAGGATCACTGTCCTCTCCTGCCCGTGCCGCAACCGCCGGATCCCCCACCGTCCCTTGAGGGGCGACACGGGTCGGCGCAGTGGCGGCGCGGCGCAATGCGGACAGGAGACCCGTGAGCGGGCGGTTGCGAACCGAGGATGCGCGGGTGAAGCTCATGTCCCTCTATCCATCAGTTCAGTGATGGTGGGATAGCAGCTCTGGCCGCTAACTGCCTCTCAACATGGACTCGAAGCGGTTTTCAGATTGATCTTTTGTCGCATACAATCCCCAGGCCAAGCCAGGGCTGAAATGACTGCACGGCCCGGTGCGGCAGGGAAAAATGCATGTTTTTGATTTCAAACTTCAGGCTGGATCTTTCCATTGTGCGCGACTGCCGATTCCAGAGCCTCGGGAAGTGCCGCTTCAAACAAGTCAAGCAGGGTGTCGGTGCCGGCGGAGATCCGGATACAGCGGTCTTGCGGTGCCACAAAGGGCATGCGTACAAAAATATCGCGTTTGAGCAGTTCACTGAGGACCCGTTGTGCAAGTGCACCATCCCCACCACAGTCAATGGCAACAAAATTCGCTGCCGATGGGAGGGTTGAGAGCCCCGCGGCCGCAGCGATCGCAGTGATGCGATCCCTTGCTGCGGCGATACGTGTCACCACAGCAGCAAGATAGGCTTGGTCAGCGAGGGCTGCGAGGGCACCAGCCTGCGAGACCCGACACATCCCAAAATGGTTCCGAACGCGGTTAAAGGCGGCAATGAGTGCGGTATGGCCGATTGCATAGCCCGTGCGCATGCCAGCCATCCCATAGGCCTTGGAAAAGGTTCGCATGCGCACAAGACGCGTATCGGCAGTATCGATCTCGGGTGCGGCACCCCGAGGGGCACAATCGATATAAGCCTCATCAAGAACGAGCAGACAATCGGAGGGGAGCCGGGAAAGGGCAGAGGAAATTGTCGCACCTGATGACCATGTGCCCATGGGATTGTCCGGGTTGGCAAGATAGACCAGTCGGGCACCCACACGCTTGGCACAGGCAACAAGGTCTTCTGGTGACTCATGGTCGTCCACATAAGGAACGGGGATCAACTCGCCTCCGGAGGCCTGGACATGATAGTTGAAGGTCGGGTAGGCTCCGGCCGATGTGACAACCCGGGTGCCTGGCTGCACGATGAGACGGCACAGGTAGCCCAGCAGCCCATCAATTCCCTCTCCAACGACAAGATTGTTCATGTCGATATCATGATGGGCGGCGAGCGCCTCCCTGAGATCATGGCTTTCCGGGTCACCATACTGCCATGCCGAGGGAACGGCATCCTGCATGGCCCTGATCGCTCCTGGCGATGGACCGAAGACATTTTCGTTGGCACCAATCCGTGCCTTGAACAAGCGCCCTCTCTGTCGCTCCTGTGCTTCCGGGCCGACAAAGGGAACGGTCTCGGGCAAAGCGGCGACAACATCCGTCAGCGTGACCATAATCAGGATATCCTCTCTCTACCGGACACAGCACACCCTGCGGGTGTCCATCGCCGCAGTTCGATCATCATGCCGGATTCACAGCCACATTCACGACGGTGAACGGCAGAATAATGGCTCAGAGCAGCCTGTTCATCCGCTCGTTAAGCGCGGCCATCTGCTGTTTGATTGCATCAAGCTCCGACTCAATGGATGCGCTGGAATCCTCCGATGGCGGATCATGGGGTTTCGGGGTCGTGGCATCCCCCTGATCCATCCAGCCCCCCATCAGCGAATCCATCAATTTGATGTTCTGTTTCCACATGCGCCCAAACGCCTGTTGCGGGGTTGTATTGGGGCGCATGCCCTCAAGAAAACGGTCCTGATACGCATGGAATGCTTCGAGGCTGGAGCGGAGGAATTGGGGGTAAAGCGCGGCATTCTTGCGACTGTAGGAGCGAATCAACTCGAAGAGAACCTCAATCGGCAGGAGATCAGTCCCATCGGATTCCTGTTCTGCAATAATCTGAATGAGATGCTGGCGTGTCAGATCGTGACCTGTTCTGTAATCCTCAATGCGAACCTCCTGCCCATTCCGGACAATCTCAGCCACCTGCTGCAGCGTTACGTATTCACTGGTCAGTGTGTTGTACAGGCGGCGGCTGGCATAACGCTTGATCAGAACCTCGCCCTCATCATCTTCCATCAGCGATCCATCTCACATCTGACCCACTCATCATGGCGCTCCCGGTGACCTGCTGTCTCCCGGACCGTTCTACCGCACGGCGGTGGCCTTGACATACGAGCCGGGTGCGACAGCGAGCGCCTTGTGCTGCTCATTGCCCAATGGTGGCGGCCCCTGCTTCCTGCCACTCTTGCCGGACTGCCATTCGTGCCAGCATGTCCACCACGAATCCTTTGTGAAACGGGCGTTTTCGCGCCAGGTTCTGGGGTTGGCCGGGAAGGTGGATGCTGTATGATATCCGTATTTTTTCCTGCCCGGCGGGTTGATCACTCCAGCCACATGACCTGATTCGGCCAGAATGAACTTCTTGCTGCGGGACCCGATGTATTTGAGGCCCCGATAGGAAGCCGCCCAGTTGACGAGATGGTCATTTTCACACGCTACAGCCGCAATCGGCATCCTGATATCCCGAAGGGACAGCGTCTGCCCGTTGACCCGGAATGTCCCTTTGGTCAGTGCATTGTTCAGACAGATCTCCTCAAGATACTCCCGGGTCATGCGGGCCGGCATGTTCGTCGAGTCGCCATTCCAGTACAGCAGATCGAAGGCGGGGGGTTTTTCGCCCAGGAGATAACTCCGGATCGCCGGACCGTAAACGAGATCATTCGCCCGGAGAAAGGAAAATGTCCGCGCCATGTAGATTGAGGGAAAGAACCCCTTGTTTTCTGCCTCGGAACCAATCCCGTCAACGAAGTCCTGACTCAGAAAAAGATCAAGCTCTCCGGTTTGGTCGAAATCCAGAAGTGTCGTAAAAAACGTGGCACTGCGAACCGGATTGGTTGCGAATTTGGCGAGATAGGCAAGGGTCATCGCCAGCAATGTCCCACCGATGCAGTATCCGATCGTGTTCACCTCTTTCGAGCGCGTGATATCCTGGATGATGCCCAGCGCCTCAAGGGGACCTTCATTCATGTAGGTGTCCATGCCAATATCCCGATGGCTTTCATCGGGGTTGACCCAGCTGATGATGAAGACTGTGTAGCCCTGATCAACCGCCCATTTGATGAAACTGTTCTTGGGTTTGAGGTCCAGAATGTAGTACTTGTTTATCCAGGGCGGCACGATCAGCAGGGGAATCGCATGCACCTCCTCGGTTGTGGGACTGTACTGGATGAGTTCCATCAACCGGTTGCGATGGACGACCCTGCCCTCGGTTGTCGCGAGATCGACACCAACCTCAAACGCATCCGGATCCGCCAGCGTGACCTGCAGTTCGCCATCGTTGCGCTCAAGATCACGGACCAGATTGCCAAGCCCGTCCACCAGGGACTGTCCGTCCGTCTCCAGTGCTTTCTCGATCGCCTCAGGGTTGGTGGGGAAGAAATTCGTGGGACACATCATGTCAATGACCTGCTGTGTCACAAATTCCAACCGCTCCCGATCGCTGTCCTTGAGGTCATCAACATCCTCAAGGGACTTCTGGAGCTTTTGTGTATTGAGATCATACTGCTTGCGAATGGCGGCAAAGTAGGGGTGAGTGTGCCATTGGTGGTGCATGAAGCGGCGATCGGTTTCCGCATGCTCAGCCCGATTCCCGTCATCACCTGACGGTGCCTTACTCAGCTCTGACCAGATTTGCAGAGACTTGCTCCAGTAATCAATCTGATCCTCCATGACCTTGCCGGGATTGGTCATCATGTCCTTCATATACGCCAAACCGGTCCGGGCGAAAAAATCCGTGCCCGGCATCGCGATTTCGTTGCTTACCGGCTTCCGCTCGGACAGAATTCTGCCAAGGCGTCGGCTGAGATCCTCAATGGTGGCGATGTTCTCATTCAATCGTTCTGCCCGTTGCTGCTGCTCTGTCATCACCAATCTTTCTGTTTTGCGATACCACCCAGAATTACGGTATGCAGTTGCTGCTGGTTTGCG
>JAPOSK010000249.1 GCA_026709725.1 Paracoccaceae bacterium
AATGGTATTCACGTTGGCGCTCATCATCTCCCGGGTGGATGATCTCCGGATGATGGTCTTCGGGGCCGCAATGCCTGTGGCCAGGCAGAACCGCTTCCTTTCAAAATTTTGGACCACCCCGAACCCTACAGCACCGAGGGGAAGTAACGCCACCCTGATTCAGAGTTTCAACATTATCTGGGACAATCCCCCTCCGGGTGCTGTCGGGTAGCAATCTGCCAATGCATTCCGGGTATGTGAACCCGACAGGAAGCAATGCCCCACAGTCACTCCATAGTCCTCTTGACAACGATTGGGCTCTCAGCCTGAATTGACAATCTGCCCCAATTGACACGATGGCGGCTGGGAGGTGATGATCAAAATGATGCATCCGGACTGGACCAGCCATAATTGCCATTGGCAACATGGTCCCGGACCATGATGAGGATCAGGTCCTTGATCCCGACCATGGTGGATCGGTTATTGCCGGAGACTGGTCCGACCAGATGCATCAGGCGTCGGGCAGATGGGTGGTCGATTGCAACCGCTGCACACTCACCGCATTCCACCTGGTTGATCAGGAAAGCGTACGGAGCAATGCAGCAGCGGAGCCCCTTGATGACATACTCCTTGCGGATTGAGTGCGACGGCACCTCGATCTTGTCATTGATCTGCATGCCCTGTCGGCGCAACTCCTTTGTGAGCATAGTGAGGAGGGTGACCTCCCGGCCATCGAATACGAGTGGGAGATCAGCCAGCAGGCTGACCGGCAGAGGATCGGGAAGCGTGCGAATGAATTCAGGTTTGCCAAGCAGATAAAAATGCTCCCAGAACAGTGGAATCATTTCGGCGGCATGGCTTTTGTCAATGCGGTTGGTGAAGATCAGATCAATCTCAGCCCGCTCCCACACTTTTTGTATGTCGTCAACGAATCCCTGTTCAAAGAGCAGTTTGAGCCCGGGGTACAATGTGTTGCTCATTTCCAGCAGACCGGAAATCAGAACCTGACCAATTGAGGGTGTAATGCCAAGACGCACGATGTTTGACTCGGAATCGCGAAATTGGGCAATTTCCTTCTCGGTGGTGTCCAGAAGATCCAGAATCTCTCCGGCGCGTTGTGCCAGTATTCGCCCCGCCGGTGTCAGTGTGATGCCTCGGGAATGTCTCTTGATGAGTTTGACTCCGCAGGATGTCTCCAGTGAGCGAATCTGCATACCGACAGCCGGCTGGCTGATTTTCAGGATTGATGATGCACGGGTCAGACTGTTTTCCCTTGCAGCAGTGGCAAAGCATACCAATTGCTTGAATTTCATAGGCACCACCTGCACAGCATTGTCACCGGATCCAACATCTCCGGCAACGACGGGACAGAAACCCTCATTGGGACTGTCTCCAAATCATGCAGATCACCACCCCCGGCACAACCTGCCGGAGAGTCCTCCCTGGCTGCTCCGTTAATCCATGTTGCAGCGAGAATTCAATCAATTCCCGGCCATTGCGTGAACTTTTATAACCGGACGTCATTCCTCGCGCAGTGTGCCACCGGTGCGTTCGCGGACTTCAGCGACAATCTCATCCGAGATTTGGGAGAGTTCTGCATCCGTGAATGCCTTGACCCTGGGCTGCAAATGAACGCTGATCGCAATTGATTTGAAACTCTTGCCAAATTGTTCAGCCGCGGGCTTGCCTGAAAATTCATCAAAGACACTGACGGATTCAATGAATTCGCGGGACTTGCTGCGCTGAACTGCCGCTGTGATCGCGCCAGCCGGACAGGTGTCCCCGACGATGAAGGCAAAATCCCGGACCGCTCCCTGCAGATCATTAAGGGCAAGGGCCGGCCGCGTCCGTATTTGCTTGCGGGGAAAAGGAATTCGATCAATATAAATTGTGAAAGCAACGGCACCACCACGAATACGCGACTTTCGCAGCACTTTGGGACTGATCTGGCCAAACAGGGCCACGGGCTGGTCAGGCCGCAGATACAGACATCCTGTCCGACCCGGATGCCAGCCGGGTGGTGTTGCGGTATCCGTCTTCCATCTCATGGTCGGGCTGATGGTTTCAAGGACCTGTTCAAGGTCGGCCTTGGCATCATAGATATCGGCCGCCCGGACGGACTTGTGTGGTGATCGGGGACCCGTGGGTCCTATCCGTATTCCTGTTGCCTGCAGCATCTGCTCGCCCGGATCATGACCGGTAAAGATCGGACCGATCTCGAAGATGGACAGCGATTGCACACCCCGCTTCTGGTTGCGCGAGGCCGCCTGAAGCAAACCAGGCAGGAGGTCGGGTCGCATGACATCAAGCTCGGATGAGATGGGGTTCTCAAGTGCAACATGGACCGCATCCTCCAGAAACAGCTCGGAAAGGGATGATTGTGTAAAGGAGTAGGTGAGACATTCGTTGTAACCAAGGGAGGCAATACGCCGCCGGAGGATCCCCTCCCGTTTTTGGGCAGGAGTCAGGATGGCGGCCGCCACACTCTTGCAGCGCCGTTTCATGGGCCGACCCTTGAGTTTGGCAAGGCTGGCAATGCGGGCGACCTCCTCAACCAGATCAGCCTCACCATGGATATCCGGTCGCCATGAGGGAGAGGTGACGGTTATGATTTCATCTTCAACTTGTGGCCTGAAACCCAGATCTTCAAGGATTCGGCATTGCGTCTCCGGCCTGATGGACATGCCGACCAGCCGGGCGACACGACCGGTTCGCAATGTGAGTGTTCGCTCCGGTTTGGGAACTGTGCCGGCACGGGCAATCCGCGATGGCTCCCCGCCACAGATCGTGAGGATCAGTTCCGTTGCAGCATCAAGCCCTGCTTCGGTATCGCTCGGATCCACGCCCCTCTCAAAGCGGTAGCGGGCGTCTGAGTTGATCCTGAGGCGCCGACCGGATCGGGCGATCATCAACGGATCCCAGAGAGCACTTTCGACAAACACATTGACGGTTTCATCTGTGCAGCCGGTCCTGTCGCCACCGATGAGCCCGGCGAGACTGACCGGACCTGTCGCATCAGAGATCGCCATCGTGTCGGCATCAAACATGTAGTTCTGACCGTCAAGAGCAGTCAGTGTTTCACCGCCTGCCGCAAAGGAAATCTTTAGCGAACCGGTGAGTTTGTCGGCATCAAAGACATGCAGCGGTCGACTGCGATCATAGGTGAGGTAGTTGGTAATATCGACGAGAGCCGAGATCGGACGCAGCCCAATCGCCTTGAGGCGTCGCTGCATCCAGGCAGGTGATGGTCCGTTGGCAACACCGCGGATGAGGCGGCCAAGAAAGAGAGGACATCCGCTTGACGCATCGCCGTGAATATTGACGGAAACGGGACAATCAAAACGCCCTTCAATGGATGGCCGGGTCCGGGGCTTCATTGTTCCGATGCCGTGGGCCGCAAGGTCCCGGGCAATCCCACGAACACCAAGAGCGTCCGGACGATTTGGGGTCACATCAAGATCAATAACCGGATCATTCAGACCCACCCAGTCGGCATAGGCCATGCCGAGCGGTGCATCGCTTGGGAGTTCGATGATGCCATCATGTTCATCGGAGATCATAAGTTCGCGTTCTGAGCAGAGCATGCCAGAACTTGTCACGCCCCGGATGGTTGCCTCTTTCAGCATCATCTCCGTCCCCGGAATCCAGCTGCCCGGCGGTGCGAAGACACCGATAAGGCCGCTTCTGGCATTTGGTGCCCCGCAGACAACCTCAACCTCTTCCTGTCGGCCGCCTCTGCCATCGGGCCAGGTTGCGACCCGGCAGACCTGCAGACTGTCGGCATTCGGGTGGGGATGGGTTTTGATGACCTTGCAGATGGTGAAGCTGGCCAACGGGTCACCAGGATTGGCAACCGAGTCGACTTCATGTCCGATGACAGTCAGTGCCTCGGCGATGGTCCGGATATCCGCCCTGGTCTCAAGATGATCCCTGAGCCAGTCCAGTGTGAATTTCATGGGAATGTCCTGCTTTGTTCGGTCATTGCGATTGTCCTGACGCGGCCATCCGGTTCATGGCCATCATGGCAGGGCACTGGCAATACGCAGTCTCTGAAGGTAAATCAATATGGATTGCGTCAATCCGGCAACGGGCTGACCATTGGACAGTCGGGGAACATGGATCATGAAACGAATGAGAAGTCTGCGGATTGTTGCAACCCTGGGTCCGGCATCCTCCGAACCGGATACCATTGCGGCCATGTTTGACGCCGGTGTTGATGTTTTCCGGCTGAACATGAGTCATGGTGACAAGGATGTTGTCAGACGTCTTCATGGAATCATCCGTGATGTGGAAGAATCCTATCGTCGCCCGATCGGTATTCTGGCTGATCTTCAGGGGCCAAAACTCCGGGTTGGTACGTTCTCTGATGGTTCCGAAGAGCTCAGGGCTGGTGACAGGTTTCGACTGGATCTTGATCCTGCACAGGGTGATCGGAAGCGTGTCTGTCTGCCGCACAGGGAAGTCTATGATGCGGTGGCTGCGGGCCAGACGCTCCTGGTCAATGATGGGAAAATCCGCCTGCATGTTGTCGATACGGGGCAGGATTACATTGACTGCGAGATCATCGAGGGGGGCGTGATTTCAGCCCGCAAGGGCGTCAATGTCCCCGATGCCGAGTTACCGCTCCCGGCATTGTCGGCGAAGGATCGAGAGGATCTTGAATGTGCCTGTGAGCTGGGGGTGGACTGGCTGGCTCTCTCCTTTGTCCAGCGCCGCGAGGATGTCGAGGAGGCCAGGAGACTTGCCGACAGCCGGGCTGCAGTCATGACCAAGGTCGAAAAGCCGCTCGCCGTCGAGCGGTTTGATGATATCCTTGACGCTTCTGACGGAATCATGATCGCCCGCGGGGATCTCGGTGTCGAGCTGCCCATCCATAAGGTCCCGCCAATCCAGAAGCGCCTGATCAGGAAGTGTCGGGCGGCAGCCAAACCGGTGATTGTGGCAACACAGATGCTCGAAAGCATGATTGAGGCATCAACTCCGACCCGTGCCGAGGTGTCCGATGTCGCGACCGCAATTTATGAAGGTGCCGATGCGGTGATGCTGTCGGCCGAGTCGGCTGTCGGCAAATATCCCGTTCAATCAGTCACAACGATGCAGAATGTGGCCTGCTCGGTCGAGAGTGATCTGACCTATCGACAGGTCATCGATGCCTCTCGCCGCGGAGAGCGGACAACCATTCCCGATTCCATCACGCTGGCAGCACGGGAAATTGCCGAGACGACCGAGGTCAAGGCCATTTGCTGTTTCACCCATTCCGGTGCCACCGCACGTCTCGTGGCACGGGAACGACCCGGTGTCCCCATCCTGGTTCTGACACCCTTTGCCCGAATCGCCCGCCGTCTGAGCCTCCTGTGGGGCGGGCACTGTGTGCCGACAAAATCGGTTGGAACATTCGATACGGCTGTCGAGTCCGCCATCGAAACGGCCCGGGCTGAGGGTCTGGCCGAAACGGGTGACAACATTGTAATCACAGCCGGTGTCCCGTTCAATGTATCAGGCAGCACGAACATTGTGCAGGTTGCGACCATCAACACTGAGAATGAAGACGACGCCCTCAATGAGTGAAACCCTGCCAATCATTGAAATCACGGTCGAAGAATTTGCAATTCCGGTCGGGTGTCTGTATCGGGTGCCGCCTGTGCACGGCCGGCTTACAGAGGCATGCCGGGTCGTGTTGACTGTCTCGACTCACGGAGTTTGAAATGCCCAAAATGAAAACGAAGTCCAGTGCCAAGAAGCGATTCAAGGTGACGGCAAGCGGACGCATCAAGGTCCAGCAGGCCGGCAAGCGGCACGGCATGATCAAGCGATCAAAAAAGTTCATCCGCAATGCGCGCGGCACCACGACCCTGTCCCCGCAGAACGAGAAGATTGTCAAGGGCTTCATGCCCTACTCGCGCTAGGGGAGGGAGACGATGGCACGTGTCAAGAGTGGCAAGGTCACCCATGCCCGTCACAGGAAAGTTGTCAAGAATGCCAAGGGCTACCATGGGCGCCGGAAAAATACATTCAAGGTTGCCAAGCAGGCGGTTGATCGCGCCCGGCAGTATGCAACGCGGGATCGCAAACAGCGCAAGCGCAACTTTCGGGCCCTCTGGATCCAGCGGATCAATGCTGCGGTTCGATCCTGCGATGAGTCCATGACATACTCGCAGTTCATGAATGGTCTCAAGCAGGCAAACATTGTCATTGATCGCAAGATTCTGGCGGAAATCGCCCATGATGACCCGGCCGTCTTTGCCGAAATTGTGGCCAGGGCCCGGACAGCACTTCCCTGATCAGTCCATCCCATCCTCTCAGCGCAATCACAGCATGCCGGAAGGTTTGGTTGCGTTGAAGAGAGGACCGTGCCGCAGTCGGGGACTGCGCCAGCATCAGCGGAGAGTGTGCCATGACCGATATTGAGACACTCGAACAGGAGACGCTGCAGTCAATTGCCGCTGCCGACAGTGAGGCCTCACTTGAGGCTCTGCGACTGGGTGTCCTTGGCAGACAGGGAACGATCACGCAACGACTTCGGGGTATGGGAGCGCTGGACCCTGATGAACGGAAAAGCGTGGCAACGGCCCTGAACCGGGCCAAGGATGCCATCAGCCAGGCTTTGCGTCAACGCAGGGATGAACTTGAGGAAGCCGCCCTTGATCGTCAGATGCAGGCGGAGTGGCTGGATATCACCCTGCCCGCCCGCCCGAATCGAACGGGGAGTGTTCATCCTGTCAGCCAGACAATGGATGAGGTCGCGGCAATCTTTGCGGATATGGGATTTGGTGTTGCCGAAGGCCCGCAAATCGAAACAGACTGGCACAATTTTGATGCGTTGAACATTCCCCCGGACCATCCGGCCCGGCAGGAACATGACACCTTTTTCATTCGTATGGAGTCTGATGGGGGCAGCCAGCCCAATGTCCTTCGGACCCATACGTCGCCAGTTCAGGTCCGGACCATGCAGGAGCGTGGCGCACCATTGTACATTGTTGCCCCGGGCCGCGTCTATCGCTGTGACTATGATCAGACACATACTCCGATGTTCCACCAGACCGAGGGGCTGGCGATCGACAGGGATATCACCATGGCCAATCTCAAATGGGTCCTGGAAGAATTCTGCCGGGCCTATTTCGAAGTCGATGCGGTTGAATTGCGGTTTCGGGCTTCCCATTTCCCCTTCACGGAGCCGTCGGCGGAAGTCGACCTGCGCTGTTCATGGCAGGATGGCCAGCTGAAAGTCGGTGAGGGTGATGACTGGATGGAAATCATCGGCTGCGGGATGGTTCATCCCAGGGTTCTCGAGGCCGGCAGGATTGATCCCTCAGTCTATCAGGGGTTTGCTTTTGGCATCGGCATTGACCGCCTTGCGATGCTCAAATACGGCATTCCGGATCTCAGGGCCTTCTACGAGAGCGATGTGCGCTGGCTTCGTCACTACAGTTTTGAGCCTTTGGACATACCCACGCTGCATGGCGGCCTGAGCCGCTGATCTGCCGAAGACGATGATTCGTATATGAGGTGCAACGATGAATGAACAGTCCGCAACCAACGAACAGACCCGCACAGAACTCGAAGCCGCTGCATACCGGCGTCTGCGCGACCATCTGCGCGACCATACGGATGTCCAGAATATTGATCTGATGAACCTTGCCGGTTTCTGCCGCAATTGCCTGAGCCGTTGGTACATGGAAGCTGCCAATGACAGGGACATCGCCATGGATAAGGCGGCTGCTCGTGAAATCGTCTACGGCATGCCGTTCGATGAGTGGAAGGCCAGGTATCAGCGTGAAGCCAGTGCCGAGCAAAAAGCGGAATTTGCCAGGTCACATCCATCCGGCTGAGAATTTCCCTAACTGAAATCTCCCCGTTCCGGGGGCCACGACTCCAATCCAGACCGGACCGGAGAGATCATAAATCTTCATGGCCATGCCCGACCTGTCCAGACCGCATGCCGGTCTGCTGTCTTTTGTCGGACACGATTTTTGTGCTTGACATCCTGAACACAATGTGAAAAATCAATAAAAAATACGTGAGAATGGTGTTGAGAGCGCCCTTCTCCAGGCCACTTTCGCAATTGATCACTCTCTCAAAACGCCCGAGCCCAAACCTGGAGCGAACCGATGGCTGACAGAATTCCCCCGTGCCACCGTTCGGCTTTGCCGTGCTGCACCAAATGCACAAAGTCATGACCCGTTGCCCGCGCGGATTGCATATGGGATATACGTGCATGGTCTGTGACCGTGCATCGAATTCTGAACTCATTTTGACAGGCCGGGTCGTGCTTGAGGACACAAATGGATTGGAGCAGAAATCATGAAACGTGATCCGGATAGGTCCTGCAACAGGACAATGCACTGGAGGCGTGCATGAGTCTCGAACGCGCTGCACGTGCCGTCCTGCGGCCTGCCCCAAATGAGGATGAAGTCAAACACCGCATCGCCCTTCTGCTCACAGCAATGGGTCATGACGAGTATCGACTTGAGGCACCGGTTGGGCGGCGAAGGATTGACATCGAACTTCCTCGACTGCGGATCATCATTGAGGTCAAGGCGCAGGGAAAACTCAACGCGGCAGTGACGTCACAAACCGATGCATCGCCCTTCAACCAGCTTGAGGATTATGTTCTGACCAGGATCAGGGAAAACCGGGAGTCGCAGGTCCTGGAGAAATCGGCGTGTCCCTGGACCGGAATTCTGACAGATGGCCAGACCTGGTATCGGTGGACATGGCCGCAACGGGACAATCCGGTCGCGCAACCGGAAGACGATAATTTCCGCCCCGCATCAGGCCCCGATCTCACACAATGGCTGAGCGCGATCCTCTCCGGGGAACCAATCGGCAGGCCGTGGATTCCACAAAATCCTGTGCGGGATGTTTCGGCATTCCGAACCATGCATGAGGAGCTGCGCAAAATCCATGATGGTCTGGACGGCAATGTGCGCCGCGACACGCTGACCAAGATGAATCTCTGGCGTGACATGCTTCGGAGCGGTGGCATGGATCCCTCAACGCAGACTGCACGGGCACGACTGTTTGTTTCGCACTCCTTCCTGATTGCTCTCGCACGCGGGGTCATCTGGACAATCGAAAACCCTGACCGGACCTCCTCACCGGATCCAGACCAGCTCCTTGCCGACGGATTTGGAGCATGGGTCGTGCAGACACACACAGGTCGGCAGTGGGCAAAAGATCTCCTCTCAATCATTTGCAGCTATGACTGGCGACAGCGCCAGGGGGATGTGTTGCGTCCGCTTTATGAGGCTTTCGTTGATGCGAATGATCGCCGTGACTTTGGCGAGGTGTACACGCCGGACTGGCTGGCATCCCTCCTCGTGCAGGAAATTCTGGACGATGCGTGGTGCACGGCAGCAATCAATTCTGCACGGGTTGCAATGAGCACGAACAAGCCGATTGAAGGTGTCGGGGTCCTTGACCCCTGTTGCGGCTCCGGGACATTCCTCTACCATGCAACGCAACGCATATTGAGCAGTCCGGACCTGAAAGATGATCCGCCGGTCGTTCAGGCTGGCATTGTGCAACAGCTTGTCTGTGGAATGGACATCCATCCTGTTGCCTGTGAGTTTGCCCGGGCCACGCTCATGCGTGCGCTCACGCCCGGTTCCGTCGCGACAGCCCAGAGCCTGCGGATCTGGAACGGTGATGCACTCATGCTCCGTCGTGAGGAAGGGCTGTTCATGCCGCGGAACGGGCAGATTGTCATACGATCGCCCGGTGATGGCGAAATCAGACTTCCGGGGGTGTTTTTCCAGCACCCCCAGTTCGCTGACTGGGTCCGCCGGTTGGTCGAGGCGGCCAGGAACAATCGCCCTGTTCCCGGAGATATCATACAAAGTCTTCCTGATGGCGATGATCGGGAAATGGTGACAGCCACCCACAGGGAATTGACCGGCATTATTCGCAATGAAGGCAACTCGGTCTGGGCCTGGTTCATCAACCACTCGGTCGGGCCGCATGAACTGGCAAGGCGCAAGGTCAACAGGATCGTGACAAATCCGCCCTGGGTCAGAATGTCAACCATTCAGCACGAACCCCGCAAGCAAAGATTGATCGCCTATGCCCAAGACCAGAATCTCTGGCAAGGTGGAAAACAGGCACCGCACTTTGACATTGCGCAGCTGGTTGTCCGTGCAGCGCGGGAAACATACCTCAAGGATCCGGACCATGACAGGGCAAGCTGGATCGTCAAACATTCTGCCATTCGTGGTGGCAACTGGGAGGCGTTTCGAAGATGGCGCAAGATCGGCCCCACCCATAGAGCCGGCGGGGATCATGATCTGGCCTCTGACGGGCGGATCCTTGATCTGGCCGATGTCCAGGTCTTTGGCCCGGGTGATGCCCAAAAATGCTGTGTCCTCATTGACAACTGCCAGCCATTCCCAAACATCAGAACCTCTGTCATCATTGCTCGCTGCCCCAATGGTCGGCCGAGAGCAGCAATGGGTGCAAGGGAGGCAAATGGTCTTGTACGGTGGGAGGCCGCACCACCTGCGATCCCGAAAGGGGTGTCTGATTATGAGGATGTCTTCCGGCAGGGCGCCACGATTGTTCCCCATGTTCTGACAATTGCGGAACAGATCAGTGGGGATGGTGACAGGCGAACAGTCACGACCCGTCAATCGAAGCAGGAGCCATGGAGACGGGTTGATCCCCAGGTTGTCGATGTCCCAAAATGGTGGCTTGTGCCCCATCTGAGGTCTGATCATATCCTGCCATTCTCGCTGGCCCCAAATGCTCCCGATCAGGCAATCATTCCAGTCAATCGCCATGGAGGTCTGTTGTCAGAGGCCGATATTGAAGAAGACAGCAGATACGGAGGCTGGTCGCAGCTGGAAGACATTTATCAGTCCCCTGAGTATCGGGGGCGTGGACAAAATACTCCACAAAGCCTGATCCAGCGCATAGATTATGCAGGACAACTGGACAGGCAACTCCCCGCGGAAGCAAGGGATAACGACAAGGGACTTACGCGTGTGCTTTATCCTGGTTCCGGCGATGTTATGCGGGCTGCGCGGACTCGGCCAAAGAGCTCGATTGTTGACAGCACATTGTACTGGTGCACGATGACAACAGCACAGGAAGCAGCTTATGTCGTGGCACTTCTAAATGCCATGTTCTTACGGGAAGCGTTTGTGCAGGCGCGGGCCAGTGGCCGTGATTTCCATCTCAGTCCATGGAAGAATGTTCCGATCCCTGCATTTGATCCAGCGAGTGAGATCCATCAGGAGATCGTCAATATTTGCGAAGAGTCCGAAGCAATGGCTCAGGAATTTCTGAGTGATACGGAATCACTTCCAGGATCCCAGTCCGCGCGTGCAAGGCGAATTCGCGAGCATCTTGAAGAGACTGGACTGGCAAACCGTCTCAACAGGGCGGTTAGGGAAATTTTGCCGGACCAATGCCATTTATGATCCGGTTGCAACCGTGGAGTGCGGCATTCAAGGGAGTAGACCGACGGTAATGACCGAACCGTTCGGTTGCAATTCGGTCAGGCGGGGTCACGCCATCTCAATTCAGGGTGTGAAAATGAAAAGGGACCTTCCCTTGCCACCAGCAGGAAGCGTTGATGATTGACGGTCTTTGTGTTTGCCATCGAAAACGCACTTTCTCCCGATGTGAACTGTCACGCATGATCGCCCTCGGTTGCAACGGTATCCCTCAGAATGTCTCCGGCGAGATTGATAACGAGGACGCTGATAACGACCGCCAATCCGGGCCAGATCATCTGAAGCGGCGTTGAACGCAGGTGGATACGCGCATCAAGCAGCATCGTGCCCCATTCCGGCATGGGAGGTTGAACGCCAAATCCAAGAAAGCCAAGCGCGGAGATCCCCAGGATTGCGCGGGCGAACATACCGGTCCAGACAACAGTGAGTGTAGGCAGGAGCCATGGCAGGTAGTGCCAGCGGGCAACAGACCAGTGATTGAGACCTGCCAGCTTCGCCTGAATCACATATCCCCGGGTTCGGAGTGACAGGCCAATACCGCGTGCCACCCGGGCATATCGCATCCATCCGGTGACACTCAGGGCAAAGATCAGGCTCCAGGTGCCCGATCCCAGGAGACCCGCGATGACCACCGCGGCAACAAGGTCCGGGAACGCGAGAAATGTGTCTGTAGCACGCATCGCCGCCCAATCCGTCAGTTTGCCACCCAGAGCCGCCAGCAGACCAATCAGGGTTCCGGCGCAAAGGCCGATGAGGGAAATCAGAAATGCCAGTCCGAGTGACCACCGTGCGCCATAAAGAAGACGTGACAGGATATCCCGCCCCAGGATATCGGTTCCCAACAGGTATTCACTGGTCGGAGGCGACAATCGACCGGGGATGTTGATTGCTGTTGGATCATGGGGAGCCAGCAGTGGCCCTGCCACGGCGAGAAAGAGCAGGGCACCGACGATGGCAGCAACGCTACGCATTGCGACCTCCAATACGGGGATCAATTATCCGATAGATCACATCAATGATCAGATTGACCGTGACAAATATGAGTGCTGTAAGGACGACAACAGCCTGAACCTGTGGGAAATCCCTGGCTTCAATTGCGTTGACCAGGAATGTGCCGAGGCCGGGACGGCCAAATATAACTTCGACCATGACGACTCCTTCGAGGAGGAAGGCGAGTTCCAGACCGAAGACGGTGACCACCGGAATTGCCGCATGTGGAGCAATATGATCACGACTGATGTCCTTTGGTGACACGCCGCGACGCCGGATTGCCGACAGAAACGGCTGGTCGCGCGCCTCCAGAATGCCGGACCGGATAATCCGTGTAAGGGATGCCGCAACGCCCAAACCGAGGGTCAGGGCCGGGAGAATGATATGAGATGGCGTTCGCGCTCCCATTGCTGGCAGCCAGGCAAGATGAACTGCGAAGAGAAGGATCAGCAACAATCCAAGCCAGTAGGCAGGGATTGCGGTTCCCAAGGATGCGACGGCAATTGCAAAACGGTCGAGCAATCCTCCGGGTCGCCTTGTGGCGACGATGGCCAGAGAGAACGAGAGAGCAAGACCAATGGCGAGCCCTCCCACTGCCAGTGGGGTCACATATCCGATTGCAGTGAGCAGATCGGGCCAAACATCACGACCAGTGACAGATGACTGCCCAAAATCAAGTGTCAGCAACGGGCCGACCCAGGTGATGAATGCTGTCCAGAAACCGGCGTCCAACCCGGCCTCTTCACGCACCTGATTGATGATATCTTGAGTGAGGAGTGCATCAAATCGGGCCATTGCAATGGCCTGCGCGGGGTCACCAGGCGCGTTCCACAGGAGGGTGAAGGTTATCAAGGCTGTCCCGGCGAGGACAACAGCGGCACGAAGAATGAGGCCGATCAGGCTTGTGATCATACGGGTTCTTCCAACGCCCCAAGTGCAATCGCCGCATCCCTGAGTGACCGACAGTAGGCTGATTTCGGTTCCATTGCGAAAGTCTGTGGTGTGAAAACCTCTTCGATTCTTCCGGATTTTATCACAGCAATCTCATCGGCATGAGCCACAGCATAGCCCAAATCATGGGTGACAACCATGGCGGCGAACCTCTCTTCCCGCTGCAAGTCTGAAATCAGTCTGGCGGTACGCTTCTGCGTGGCCGCATCCAGTGCTGAAAGCGGTTCGTCAAGCAGAACCAGGGGTGGTGCTGTCATCAGTGCCCGGAGGATGGCGAGCCGTTGCGCCTGTCCAATTGAGATTTCTCCGGGACACCTGTCAAGGATGTCCAGCGAGAGTTCAAGACTGTCGCTGAGCCGCCTGATTCGTTCATGGGGCACAACCTCATTTCGAGCGACGATGGGTTCCATCACAGATCGGCGTAAGGACAATGCCGGGTTGAACGCAGCCCGGGGTTCCTGCATCACCAAAGCGGGCCCGCAGGCTCTCACAGAGTGGTCGGCCCAGGTAACATCTCCCTTCCGCGGCTTGAGCAGGCCCAGGATTGTCGCGATCAGTGTGGACTTTCCCGCTCCGCTTTCACCGACGATCGCCAGCGTTTTTCCGGGTGGAAGTGAGAGCGAGATATTCTCCAGGGCAAACCGGGACCCGCGCCTGACCCAAACCCTGTCAACTTTCAGCACGGCATCGCCGCCCAGATCCTGTGCGCAACCAGGGATTTGGCTGCATCCGTCTGTGGATGTTTCAAAACCTCCACTGTCGAGGCCTTCTCCACGATCCGTCCGTTGTGCATCACTATCAGTGTCGAGGCATGCCGAGCGGCAAGTCCGAGATCATGGGTGATGAGAATCATCGCAGTGTCATGGCCCTTACGATACTGACCAAGCAGGTCCATGGTCGCTGCTGCAATAATCGGGTCCAGTGCCGAGGTCGGTTCATCCAGAACGATCAGATCAGGTGCACTGATCAAGGCCATCGCGATCACAAACCGCTGCTGCATACCCCGGCTCCACGCCCAGGGACGCTTTTGCAGGTCACCATCCTGTATCTTGAGTGCTGTGAACAGGGTCTTTTTGTCAGTTGATCCGGGGTCAAAACCAAGGGCGCGCTCTGTCTCATGCCAGTGGAAACGCATGCTGCGCAGCGGGTCCAGGGCTTCTTCCGGGCATTGGGGAACATGAGCCACCCTCAGGCCCCTTGACCTGAGGTTATCAATCAACACATGGCCAAGTGTAGACTTGCCTGATCCGGATGCACCAACAAGTGCAATGTATTCACACTGCGCAATATCAAGCGATGTCGGGTGAAGAATCGTCCGGCCTGAGCGTGTCGCACTCAGGCCGGATACGGAGAGGTTCATTCGGCGAATGTTGTCTTGTGCGTGATCCAGTAAGTCTCGATCGGGTGCACAGCGTAGCCCGAAAGGCCGGGCCTGGCGACATTCACCTGACTGACGTGAAAGACCGGGATCATGGCTGCGTCTGATGCAATGATCTGCTGCACACTGTCATAGATCGCCTTGCGCATTTCCTGATCGAAGGCCAGACGGCCATCTTCGAGGAGTTCATCAAGGGCCGGGTTCGTGTATTTGCCGGAATTCGAGCCACCGTCTGACTTGAGAAGTGCTTCCAGCACCGCACCGGGGTCACCCTGAGGGGTTGTCACCCAGGCTTGCAGAAACATGTCGGCTTCACCCGCAGCAATCGCGTCATTACTCGCACCCCATTCGCCGACCTTGACCCTGGCGGTGATTCCGGTCGCCGACAGGAAGGCCTGGGTCAGCTCCGCTGTGGGTGACAGGGCCGCACGTGAGGAATAGGTGACGATATCAATTTCCAGAGGTTCACCATCAAGCATCCAGCGACCACCGTCTTTGACAGCACCTGATTCTGTCAGAAGTTCCTCGGCTTTGGCGGGATCATGGGTCGCCGGGATATCAGCTGCCCAGACTATTCCGTCCGGATATACAGTTCCGGCCGGGACACCGCCAACTCCCGATAGAACAGCATCGACGATGCCCTGACGGTCAATTGCCAACGAGACGGCACGGCGAACCAGCGGGTTGGCCATTGGCCCGCTGGCTGCATTGACTGTGTAGAAATAGAGCCGGGCGGTGGGGGCTGCGAAACCAAGCGCACCCGTGCTCCGGATACGTTCGAAGTCCGTCTCGGGATAGTTTATGACCATATCAACCTCACCGGCTTCGAAGGCCAGTGCCGCTGTTGCCGGATCGCCGGCAACCACGACCCGGACCTCTTCCAGACCAGGGAGTCCAAGGCGATAGTTCGGGTTGGCTTCGACGCGGTACAGCTGCTCCGGCACTGCCTCTTTGAAAATGTACGGGCCTGTCGCATTGATCGGGAAGGCGTCTGAGGGGTCGCCCAGAATTGCAATTCCGGGTTCGGAGAGGGTCCAGGGGAACGCCGCATTCGGACTGTTCGTCTCGAACACCACCATGCTGTCACCTTCCGGGGTCATCCCTGCGAGGTCCAGCAGTTTTTCGACCCGCGCGTTGTATCCGGGATGAGATTCATCTGAAATCGCCGAGATTGACATGACCACTGCATCCGCTGTCAACGGCGTGCCGTCATGGAACTGAACCCCCTCCCTCAATGTGACACGCCATGTCGTTGGTGATGACTGCTCACTACCCGCGGCAAGTCGGGG
>JAPOSK010000105.1 GCA_026709725.1 Paracoccaceae bacterium
CCCCCTTCAGTGCCATTCACCCTTCAGTGGATTGGGGCGTCTCGCCCCCAATCCACTGATATGAGCAGGCACCCTTGCCACCCCCTTTTCTCGTATTCACGCGCCGTCGCAGGCCGCTCCGCCGGGGCCGACGATATCTACGGGACCGAGGAGACCTCCCGGTTCACCAGCACCTTCGCCAGTGTGTCAACCGTACCTTCAAGGCGCGAGACACGATCCGAGATGCTGCGCATGTCACGGTGCGGGCTCCACAGGAAGGCAATGCCCGCGAGCGTGATCCCGTCGGGATTGATCGTCATTGCGGAACTCCGTGTCCTGCCCGCCCGTCGGATAGGGCTCGACAGCCATCCGGCAGATCTTGATGCATGGCAGGGTGTACGGGTGTCATGCGGTGCAGGCAAGGCCAAGACGGTCAACGGGCGTGATCCCCGTATGACGGGCCTGGAAATCTGTCAGTCGCTGATCATGCATGATCTGCCAAAATGACACCGGGCCCCAATCAGCGATCCGGCGAAGACTCCGTCCCGTCTCCCGAATGTTTTCGCAGCAGCACCGATGGGTGTCGCCGCCCGGGCAGGGGGCGGTGGTCCGCCATCTGTCGATTCCTTGACATGTCCCGCGGTCAAGAGCGCCCTGACCGCATCGGCATCCGGGTGCACTGCGGGGCGCGTTCCAGCGTCCGGTGGTTTCTGACAGACTCCACCCGACACGCCGCACCCGGCGGCTCTGCATTCCCCGACTCAGACCGAGGGTCCCATCTCCATGGCCACCCAGACCGATCTTCTCCATCCCCATGACGGCCTGTTTGCCTGGCCGGTCCGTTACGAGATCCCATCCTTCCGGCGGCGTTATGTCTGGCAACAGACAGCCCAGCGGGAGCCATTTCCGGTCTTGCCTTGCTGTCCGGTCGAACAGGTCGTCTGGCCTTGCCCCCTGCCCTCCTGCGTCTGTCCTGTGGAGTTCAGGGTGGACAATTGTGTGCTGATGACAAGATACGAGGTCGTGTAATGACGTGTGCAAACAAGGCAACGAGGCAACCCGATGGATGCTGACGATTACGCTGTGGAAGAGGTTCTGGCCGAGGGCCGACGGTTCATGGTGCCACTCTACCAGCGCCAGTATCAATGGCACGACACGCAACTCATCCCGTTCTGGGAGGATGTCGAGGCCAAGGCTGTTGAAGTTCTGGAGGGCGAGAGCAGGTTTCAGCACTATATGGGCGCCCTGATCCTTTCGCCCATTGGCAAGACGGCCCAGATTGGCATCACGCCACGGGTGCAGGTCGTTGACGGCCAGCAGCGGCTGACCACCTTCCAACTCTTCCTTACAGCCCTGCGCGAGGTGGCACGCAAGCATGCGCACGGCGACGTGATCGGGAATGTTCAAGACGATCTGTTCAACAAGTTGAAGGCGAAAGATGTCGACAGGCGTGCCGAGCTCAAGTTGATGCCAACGCCTTCGGATCAGGAGGTTCTCCACACCCTCATCAAGGGACAGTACGATACGATCAGAACCCGGTATGCCAAGGTCTGCTGGGGCGGTCGCGTTCCCAAGACAGGGTTCGACAGTCTTGCGGGTGATGGTGCCAGGATCATCAAGCAGGGTCCGGAAATCGTGCACCGGTGTGCCATCCACGGCGCACGTGCGGGCGGCCTTGGCCCCGGCACTCCCTGATCGTGCGGCGGGTGCGACAACCGGGGAGCGGCCATCCTGTTCCCCCCCCCGCCATCCAGAGGAGGGGCCAGCCGCTGGCGCATGCACCATTCCACAGTGCAGGCCGACCAGCATGCAGAGGACAACAGGGCGTGCACCCGGATCTCCATGAGATGGGTGAAACCTGTGCACAGCAAGTCCCGGGATTGCGTGGAAGAGGAGGTGACCCTGCCCGGTGTTGTCTTTCACAATGCAATGACTGACAATTCCCACACGATCCCGGCAGTCCAGGACAGGGAATCCTGCATCCTTTCAGCGGGATGTCGCAATGCACCCCGCTCCCTCTCCCGGGCATTTGACTTCCTTCATGTTGCATTGATAGGGTTGGACTGGTTGAATGACTGTGCTAGATTGTGCGCGTCATTGCGGCATGCCATTCCAGGACAATCTCGACAGATGACCACGCATATTTATTGAGTATCGATGCCTGATGAGAGTTGGCGAGGAGCGATAGGCGGATGTGGCTGAACATCTTCCAGCGCATGCTCACCCGGTTTATACAAACCGGTTCCTTCGAGGTCCGTTTGCCGAATGGGTCCCTGATCAGTGTGGGTGACGCCACCGTCGAGCCGGTTCGAATAACACTCACTGATGCAGGCGTTCTGCGGCGTCTGTGCCTGAATCCGGAACTGGCGCTTGGTGAGGCCTATATGGATGGCCAGCTCATTATTGAGAACGACGACCTGGAGTCCATGCTTGCAGTCCTCATCGCCAATCTCAAATCCGGCCGAAAGCAGCCCATCCTGTATCTTCATTCGGCAACACGCACAGCCCTGCGCCGATTGGCTCAACACAATCCGGCCCGCCGGTCCCGATCAAATGTCGAACACCATTATGACCTGACAGACGAGTTGTATGAATTGTTTCTTGACGCAGACCTTCAGTACTCCTGCGGCTATTTCCCGACAGGTCAGGAATCGCTTGATGAGGCCCAGCGGCAAAAAAAATCTCACATCATGCGTAAACTCTGCCTCAGGCCGGGGCTTCGGATCCTTGATATCGGAAGCGGCTGGGGTGGTTTGGGGATCAGCCTGGCGAAGGAGCATGATTGCTCGGTCTTCGGGGTCACACTGTCAGCCAACCAGCGCGCGAAATCCAACCAGCGCGCGGCGGCGGCGGGTGTTGCAGACCGGGTCTCATTCAACCTTCTGGACTACCGGGCAATCAATGACAAATTTGATCGAATCGTTTCGGTGGGGATGTTCGAGCATGTCGGCGTGCCCCACTATCAGCAGTTTTTTCAAACGCTCCAGAATCTGCTCAAGGATGATGGCGTGGCACTCCTGCACACGATCGGACGCTCCGGTACTCCCGGCACAACCAATCCGTGGATAACCAAATATATCTTCCCCGGCGGCTATGTCCCCGCTCTGTCCGAGATCATGACAGTGGTTGAACAGGTGGGGCTGGTTGTCTCGGACATTGAAATCTGGCGTCTCCACTACGCGCAAACCCTGCAGCATTGGCAGCGACGCTTTCGGGACAACATCGATCGGATCTGTGCACTCTATGATGAACGATTCTGTCGCATGTGGCACTACTACCTCGTCGCCAGCGAGATGTCATTTCGCCATAATGATCAGGTGGTCTTCCAGATCCAGCTCACCAAATCCAATATCACAACCCCCCTGACCCGGAACTACATGTACTGACCCGGTGGATCTGTTGCGTTCGGAGCTCCGGGCATGCCCGCATGGACGGCTGGAGTCTCAGCATACAATGTTCGGCGGTGTCCTGCCGGCAAAGAATTCGATCAGATTGGTGACAGCCATCTGACCCATCTCTTCCCGGACCCTGAGAACCGATGTCCCAAGATGAGGAAGCAGGACAACATTCTCAAGGGTTTTGAGCGCGTCAGGGACATGCGGCTCAAACTCGTAGACATCAAGACCGGCCCCGGCGATGCCCCCCTGCAGCAAGGCAGCAATCAGGGCTGATTCATCAACAATCTCGCCTCGTGACACATTGATCAGGATACCATCAGATCGCATTGACGACAGCACCTCGGCATTGATCATGTGATGGGTGGCAGGATTGCTGGCCAGAGCGATGACAACAAAGTCGGAAATTGCACAGACCTCACCGACAGTTCCCAATCGGGTGGCCGGCACAGTGCAACCCTTCAGGTGCGAGCGGTTGAAATACACAACGCGCGTGTTGAAACCGTAAGCGCAGCGGTGGGCGATGGCCTGTCCAATGCGTCCCATGCCAATGATGCCAACAGTGCTGCCCGTGACCTGCTGTCCAAGCATCTGGGTTGGCTGCCAGCCCTCCCAGCCACCACTGCGGACCAATCGATCGCCCTCAGCAGTGCGCCGGGCAGTCATCAGGAGCAGGGCGAGGGCAATATCGGCCGTGGCGTCCGTGACAGCACCGGGAGTATTGGTGACAGAGATGCCATGCTCACTGGCAGCAGCAACATCAATGTGATTGTAGCCAACACCAAAATTGGCGAGGATCCGGCATCGGGAATCACTGATTGCCTGAAACGCGGCAGCGTCATAGGCATCACCGAGCGTCGGCAGGACGCCATCATAGTCTGCAAGGCTGGCACTGGCCTCCGCCCGGCTCATGGGCTGCTCACCCCGTCCATGGATGACAAAATGCTCCTGCGCCCGCGCCAGACCAGCATCCGGCAATTGGCGACTGATGAGAATATCAGGACGGGTTTCCATCAGTGCATTCGTCCACCAATCGGGACATCCTGATCGGGCCGGATCAATACCACATCCCCATTGACATCGGGGAGCCCGAGGACAAGGATTTCCGAGCATACCTTGCCAATCTGGCGCGGTGGCAGATTGACCACTGCCAGGATTTGCCGCCCCACAAGGTTTTCAGGCTCATAGTGACGGGTAATCTGGGCCGAACTCTTTTTGATGCCGATGGGTGCTCCGAAGTCGACCCAGAGTCTGATTGCCGGCACCCGGGCTTCGGGATAGTCTTCGGCCCTGGTCACAGTCCCAACCCGGATATCAACCTTCATAAAATCATCGAATGCAATGGATTCATTCACGTCTGCCAAGTTCCTCACTCCTGCTGATTGCGGCCATGACTGTTCGTTTCACAAGGGGTTGCAGTCCGGTATCCGGGTCCATGAGATGTCGCAATGCGGCCTCGGTTGTCCCTCTTGGAGATGTCACATTCCGGCGCAATTCTTCCGGTGTCTCTGATGCACACCGTGCCAATTGCCCCGCACCGGCAACAGTCTCGACTGCCAGGGACATGGCAATGTCAGCCGCCAGACCTGAGTCTTCAGCAGCTCTGGCCAATGTTTCAATCAGGTAAAACACATAAGCCGGGCCTGATCCGGATACGCCGGTCACACAATCGATATCCGCTTCACGTGTCAACAGCACCGTCTGACCAACAGCCCCCAACAGCTCCGCAGCCAGTGAGAGATGATTTTCCCGCGCAGCGGCATTGCCGACATAGGCCGAGATTCCGCAGCCAATCGCAGCGGGTGTATTGGGCATCGCCCGGACCACTGGCGTCTCGGCTCCAAAGACCTCCGCAAGATGGCCCAGGGTGATGCCGGCTGCGATTGAGAGAATAACCGTATCGGGACCCCGAAGCGACCGAACAGTCTCCAGGGCCTCGGCCATCATCTGTGGCTTGATGGCAAGGACGCAGATATCAACGGACATCCCCTCAAGTGGCTGATTGACCCCGACGCCACTTTCCAGAAGCCAGACTGATGGCTGCGGCTCAGTGACAAAGGCACGGTCTGGCGGGAGCCCTCCGGCAAGCCAGCCCCGCAGCAGGGCCGATCCCATCTTCCCGCAACCAAGCAGCAGGAGTCCCTCTATTTCCATCAGGCCCCTCCGAACCTCATCCAGCCCTGGTCAGGCCCGACCGGCAACCTCCACAAGAGCGATTCCGACCGCCTCCTCAGGTCGGGAATGGCCGACATTGACCATGTCGAAGGCCGGATAGCAGAGATCACAAAACTCTGTCACGTCATGCAGGACTGCACACGACACCGCTCCAGTATCGGGTTGATCCACTGAAATCGCAAGGAGTTTGCGGTAGGTGACAATCCCGGCATCGAAATCCAGTGTCAAGCCACCGGAATCCGAAGCAAGATTGAGGAGATTCAGGGTTCGATAGATATCAAGTTCATGACATGCCTCCAATACAACCGGAAAACTGCAGAGTATCAGCAGCGATGCGTCCTCAATTGACCACATCAGAACAACCGTGAATGTTCGCCATTGCCCCTGCACGGTGACCACAAGGCTCTCGTCGTCAAGCCAATCGTGGTTCCAGTGCTGCCAGCCTGCGTATTTCTCAATCGTCAGAAGCGGGTTGCCCCCACTTCGCAATCGGGAATCCCCGAAACTGTCCATGATATCCGTCCTGATTCTCTGCCTGCCTGCCAGGGTCCCTTTTGGGACTCATTATTGCACCACACCGGGTGCTTGTCGTGTTCCAATGCTCCCAAAAATTCCCAATGTAAAGTCTTTTTTGAGGCCCGGTCAAAACCTGCACAAGGAACCCTGGGCAAGTCCGCAGAGCAGTCCACACTTGCGGGCGCCCCCGCACAGCATCGCATTGATACCGCCGGGACCCTGCCCGGACCCGAAGGGATCGCGCGGACATCCACTTTCCTGACACGCGCATCATCCGCGCCCGGTGATCATTGGGGTTGGGGACGCTCTCAACCTCCGCGATCCATCAGACACCAAAGCACGGCCCGCGGCTCACTCTTGCAGGGATCAGGATCAATGGGCCTGTCCGCCCGTGCCGCAATCGCCGGATTCACCCACCGTCCCTGCACGGGGGAGACGAGGATCGGGGAGGCAGGCACAGCGCAATGCGGACGCGGGACCGGTAAACTGGCGGTTGAGGGCAGAGGATATGCGGACGAAGCTCAGGTGCCTTTGCCTGTCAATTCAATGATGATGGGATCGCAGGACCGGATTGACCTCGCCGGGCAGGGCTCAAGGGGCAATGTATGCATCAAAACCCGCGCCATTTTCTCCCTCTGTCAATGCGGACAGCATCGACGGATCCCGGCCCGAACTCCAGGGCAGCCCCGGGGGGCGATGGTCCTGATGGTGCCTGCGTGATTCATCGGGCCCGACCGACAGGGCTGTCGCTGCGGTGGCTGGGATGATGCAGCCCGGCCCGGTGCTCGTGATTCGTCAGAACAAAGGCCGAAATCATCCTGTCTCGCCGGCGGGCTGGTGATGATTCTGGAGAGCCTCTTCAAGGAGAGAGACGACCAACTGACGGCTGCGGAAGCGAGCCAGTTCTGTCGGCGTGCGGTCGGCCCTGTCCCTTGCGGTTGGATCAGCACCCCGGTTGAGAAGATGTGAGACGGTGTCTGCCGTTGCAAATCGGGCTGCGAGATGCAGAGAGCTCCATCCTTCATGATCACGCGCTTCGAGATCGGCACCTGCATCAAGCAGGACAGTGATGGACTCGGTACTGCCGGAAAAGGCGGCGTAATGAAGCGGCGTAAGCTCATCGCCGCCACGGGCGTTGGTATCAGCACCGCATTCAAGCAGTGCACGGACTGCTTCAGCCTTGCCGATGCCGGCAGCCTCGTGCAGGGGCGTGTTGTTCAATTCATTGCGAGCTTCAAGATTGGCACCGGCGGCGGCAATGGCACGGATGGACTCGGCGCACCCCCGGGCCGCAGCACCATGAAGAGGTGTAAAGTCACGGCCCTCGCCTTTGGCATCAGGATCAGGGCGGGCGGCCAGGACTTCCTTCACCGCTGCGGCACTGCCATCGCGAGCGGCGATATGCAAGGCAGTTGCATCATATGGACTTCGGGTGCGGATGTTGGCGCCGGCATCCAGAGCATCCTTCACCGCCTGTGGATCGCCCCCCCAGGATGCCCGGAGCAAATCCTGGTCCGGATCCGCATTCACGGTCGGTCGGGCAATCACGGTGCCGTCCTTGACGTGTAACTCGGGATCGGTTTCAGCCATCAGGGTTCCTCCCTTATGAAAACCATCACTGGGGGGCAATGTCATGCACATCCTTTCTGCCCGTGCCGGCCACAATAGGCAACCGGTCCCCAATCTTCCGGCCAGAATCATAAGACAATCTGCCTGCCTGTGCAGGCATCTGCAACACAGTGAAGAAATATCGCACAGGATGACACAGACGGAATCGGGGCCGTCACGGGGCAATCCTTGCTGTCCTTGCCCAAGCGGATTCGGTCCATCCATCCGCATGCGACGAATCTGAAAGCACCTCCGCCATGAAGATGCGTCTGGAGGCCTTCAGGTCGGATGACGAACCGTCAACGGGCAGGCCGAATGCGGCCGACAAGACCAATCCGGGCGCGGAGCAGACCAACACGGTCCAGCGCGGAACGCACGGCTGCCACCGGACGTGGCACGGTTGACATTGCGGCGGTGTTGTCGGCACAAAGGATTGCGTCGGCAAGGAATTGCGCGCGGGTGTGCCGTCTGGCGTGCCCGGGGTGCGACTCCGTCTGCCGGGGCGCCATCCTGCCCCGGGATCCTCTGTCTGCACCGTTGAGGATTGGTCCTGCGTGCGTCTGCCGAAATTGATCATGCCCCTTCAGGCATGAGACGGTCAATCGCACTCGCTCTGCCGAAGAATACGTTGCGAGGCAGAATTCATACCTGTCGCCTGCCACGATCACTCCATGGCTGTATCAATTCCGGATCCCTTCTCAAGAGTCTCGATGCGGTCTCTGAGTGCCTCATTTTCTTCGCGAGCCTTGCGAGCCATGGTTTTGACGGCGTCGAACTCTTCACGAGTGACCAGGTTGCGATCGGTTATCTTTCTTTCAAACCAGGCATTGAAAGTCTGCTCGGCCTCCCGCCTGGCATCATGAGCAACACCCATTGCATTCGTCATCATGCTGGCAATATCATCATAAAACCGTTTGCCTGACTGCATGGTCCTCACCTCCTGACTATGATCCCCGCTGTTCATATCACAGTCTTTGATCATCCGCACCAACCGGCACGATCCGGGGTTCGAGTCTCATATGATTGACTTTTATTGACATCGCCCGACGATCCCCAATTCCTGGTACGTCTCGACCGAATCAGTCCGCCTGTACCGGGCGCGGCCAGCTGTTATCGGGTGAATGATCCGGCCCGGAGACGCGCCGGGTCACGGTCATCCGGGCCCACACGGCATCAAGGCGATCAGATTTGAGGAGGGCCCGGTCAACAATCGTCCGGAGCCGGCCGCAGACCGCATCGTCGAGTCACTTGATCCTGCGTGATCTGGAGAGAAAGACAGTCGTCATCGGTGAATCCGTGTTTTGGTCTTTGTCAGAACAGAGACGTCCCCGACCCCGGCCTCCTGCTCAGGGAGGCGGCAGCAGACATTCAGCGTTGCACCGGATCGGCAGAGATGATCGTCGAGGAGCAGGATCCTCTGACCGGAGATATCTTCTGTTCCTGCGATTTTGATTGCCACTTCAAGCATGCTGGCCCGCCTGTCAGAACCCTGGAGTCCTTTCAGCCCGGCATGACTTTCCCCGGTGAGATGATCCGCCAGAACACGAACACGCCACTGCTTGCCCAATGCCATTGCAATCGCATCAACCAGCCGGATCGTCCCTGCCCCGGATCACGGCACAGGAATGATTGCATCGATTCTCTCAATCCCTCTGATCACATCCGGGGGACCAATTATCTGCGGGACAACCGACTGATCCCGTTTGTGCGCAACCCTGTAGAGCAACCCGCCAACCCCGACGCATTCCTGAATTTGCGTTGATGCCCGGCATTCTTTGGCATGACAGGAAACGCCGCAACGCCGATCAAGGGCAATTCAACTGACAGTTCAGGACAGAAGATACACGAAGCAACTTCGGGTTGCGGTGCCTTTGAACTCAATGATGACCTGATAAGGGGAATCCGGAGTGCAAGGGGGCGGATATTGGTGGAATATGGATAATCCTGCCCTGGTGGCAGACAATCGAAGCCGTTGACAGGATATGGTTGCGTGATTGGTTCTCGCCGGGAATGCAGGGGGAATGAACAAGAGATCGTTCTTCATCCTCTGCGCTTCTGCAGATGGGTGGCAAGATGCGAAGTTCTGGCTTACCGATGGACCCGGTTATGGCATGTAATGATTGGAGGTGGATTGAATGATGACAGAAACAGCCATAATCCTGCCCTATATCAACCCCGAAATTGTTTCACTTGATCTCGGTGTCTTCACTCTGACACTTCGATGGTACTCCTGCGCTTATATCGTCGGCTTTCTGATTGGCTGGTTCTGGTTCGTCCGACTGATGCGGAAAAGAGAGATCTGGCCTGATGGGACAGCACCAATGCCGGCCCGGCATGCGGAGTCCCTGCTGACCTGGAACATTATCGGGATCATTCTCGGCGGCCGGCTTGGGTATGTTTCCTTTTACAATCCGCTCTATTTCCTGGGAAGCCCGTGGGAGATCGTCATGATCTGGAACGGCGGGATGTCTTTCCATGGTGCCTTCATTGGCTTGATTCTGGCTACGATTCTGTTTTGTCGGCGCAATGGTTATCCGCTGGGGAGCGTCTCCGATGCGATTGCCATTGTTGTAACCCCGGGACTGGGACTGGGCCGCGTGGCAAACTTCATCAACGCCGAGCTCTATGGCCGGCCCACCACATCGCTGTTTGGTGTGGTCTTCCCCTGGGGTCCGGCATCAGGGTGCCCACCGGGCTGGAGCGGACTTTGCACCCGACATCCGACCCAGCTGTACGAAGCTCTGCTTGAGGGTGCTGTTCTTGGCATTCTTCTCTATTGGCTGGCAACCCGCCGTTTCTGGCTCCAGCAGCCCTGGCGCATCGCCGGCATGTTTTTCTTCGGCTATGGTTCCATGCGCTTCCTTGTTGAGTTCCTGCGCCAGCCGGATATGCAATTCATCACAGCCGAGAATCCCGCAGGCACGATCATTGATCTTGGCATGCTCGGTGGCCTGACGATGGGGCAGCTCCTGTCATTGCCAATGATCGGCATTGGTCTTTTTCTCTTTCGCTTTTCACAAACCCGGTGACGGCACTGGCAGATATCATCCGGTCTCACATCCGGCAGACCGGACCATTGACACTTGCACAGTATATGGAAATGTGCCTTCTGCACCCCGAGCATGGCTATTATAACCAACCCACTCCGATTGGTGCACGGGGTGGCTTCATCACAGCACCGGAAATCAGTCAGATGTTTGGCGAGATGGTCGGATTGGCACTTGCCGCCTGCTGGCAGGACCAGGGGTCACCGCCGGCATTTGCCCTGCTTGATCTTGGCCCCGGACGGGGAACGCTGATGTCTGATTGCCTGCGGGCAACGGGACGGGTCGAGGGATTCCGCTCTGCAGCCCGCCTGCATCTCTTTGAGGCCAGCCGGTCCCTTCGCAATGTGCAGATGGCACGCCTCGGAGCGTTCGACCCCGTCTGGCCCCGGTCACTGATGGAATTGCCTGCCATGCCGCTCTTTGCAATCGCGAATGAATTCATTGATGTTCTGCCCGTAAGACAGTTTCGCAGGATCGGGAGGGGCTGGGCGGAATGCATGGTCGGCCTCAAGAAGGGAGCACTGACCATGGGTTTTGTGTCATGTGATGCTTCGGTTGGCATCAATGACCGGTTTGGTCATTGCGTTGAGGGAGATATCGTCGAAATCCGTCCGGCGGCCGAGCAGATCACATCAACACTGGCTGGACATATCGCACGGCACGGGGGGCTGCTTCTCATCATTGACTATGGCGAGGAGAAGCTCACCGGTCCCACATTCCAGGCCGTGACCGATCATCAATCAGCTGACCCGATGGCCGCACCCGGAAATGCCGATCTGACATCACATGTTGATTTTGGCGGTCTCATCGGCGCGGCCGCCCCGCTCGCACATGCGGGACCCTGCCCCCAGGGGGCGTATCTGGAGTGCCTCGGGATCACTGAACGGGCCCGCAGTCTGGCCGCAGAACTCAGGGAGAGGGAGCTTGCAGAGCATACCGCGGCATTTCGTCGCCTTGTTCATCCTGAAGAAATGGGGAATCTCTTCAAGGTCCTGGCTCTCTATCCGCCGGATGCCCCCGTACCACCCGGCTTTGTGACATGATACAGCCCCCCCTGACCCACTCCCTCCTTGCATCCTGTCGCCACGGGTTCTTTACGCGCACAGGAGGTGTTTCAGAAGGGTCCTATGCCAGCCTCAACTGCGGCATGAATACAAACGATGACCGTGACGCAATTGCGGCCAACCGCGCCCGGGCAGTGGCTGTGCTGGGTCTCCCATCTGCGAAATTGCTCACCGCCCGCCAGATCCATTCCGCAACCGTTCAGTCTGTGACACATGCCGACACGTCAACGGACTTGACCGCTGATGGGCTGGTCACCGCCGAGAGTGGCCTTGCCATTGGTGTCCTGACGGCGGATTGCCAGCCAATCCTCCTGGCCGACACAGCCAATGGCGTGATCGCCGCCATCCATGCCGGTTGGCGTGGGACGCTGGCAGGTGTCATTGAAGCGGGAATTGCGGCAATGGAGGCAATCGGGGCCCAACGGAAGACAATCAGGGCTGTCATTGGTCCATGCATCAGTCAGTCAAACTATGAGGTTCGCGAGGATGTCTACGCGGCAGCAATGGAACGGGCAGGCTGGACGGAGTCTTTCTTTATCAGGAATGCCAGAGGGCGTTACCAGATGGATCTGCCGGGAATCGGTTTGCGTCTTCTGCAAAAAGAACAAATTGGCGGATGCATGAAACTTGATCACTGCACCTATGACGAAGAGGACCTGTTTTTCTCATGGCGTCGAACGACGCATGAACGCAGATCACGCTGTGGTCTGATGCTTGCCGCAATCGCCCTTTAGGTTCGGCTGTGCTGCACTTCACCGCCTCCGAGTTTCATCGACGACAGGCCGGTCTTGAGGCGGCTCTTGCCAAGCGCCATCTGGATGGGATCCTGCTCTTTGCACCCGAAAGCCACTACTGGCTTACGGGCTACGACACCTTTGGATTCTGCTTCTTCCAGTGTCTTGTCATCGGTGGCTCCGAACCCGTTCTCCTGACCCGATCCGCCGACCGCCATCAGGCCCGCATCACATCACGGATCCGGGACATCCGGATCTGGGTCGATCACGAGACAGCTGATCCGTCCCGGGACCTGCTGGAGATCCTCACTGATCTCGGTCTTGTCGGTAAACGCCTTGGCATTGAAACCAACACCCATGGCCTGACGGGCATGAGCTGCCAGCGGGTCTATGGGCACCTGGAAGGCACTGTTCATCTGGTTGAGGCAAGTGATCTGGTCCCGTCATTGCGTCTTGTCAAATCCGATGAGGAGATGGTGTATGTTCGCAAGGCGGCGGCGCTTGCCGATGATGCGCTCGATGCCGCTCTTGAATGTTGTGTGCCCGGCACCGATGAAGGTGAGATCCTGGCAGCAATGCAGAGCGTGATCTTCCGTGGCGGTGGGGATTATCCCGGCAATGAGTTCATCATTGGCTCGGGCGAGAGTGCAATGCTGGTCCGCTACGCCGCTGGCAATCGATCACTGTCAGCAAACGATCAGCTCAATCTGGAATGGGCGGGGGTCTATCGTCGCTATCACGTTGCCATGATGCGCACCGTTGTCATCGGCACGCCACAGCCGGGCCACAAAACGATGCACACCGCTGCCACTGAAGCCCTGCTGGCCTGTGAAGAACAGCTCAGGCCCGGTATTTGCATGGAAGATGTCTATGCGACCCACTGCCGGATTCTGGAGCACCGGAATATGGGATCAATGCGCCTCAATGCCTGCGGTTACGCGCTCGGGGCCCGCTTCACGCCAACCTGGATGGAGCCACAGATGTTTCGTGCTGGCGCAAAAACAGTCATCAGGCCCGGAATGGTCTTTTTTCTCCACATGATCCTGCTCGATTCGGAACAACAGATCGCAATGTGTCCCGGTCGGACATCTCTTGTCACCGACTCCGGTTCCGAATGCCTTTCCCGGCATCGTCTTGAACTTCTGATCCGATGAACCCATGAAACCTGAGACAGACGCTTTCGAGAGAATCGATGCATGACTGAGACACGCCACACCCGCCTCCTGATTATCGGCTCCGGCCCGGCTGGCTATACGGCAGGCATTTATGCAGCCCGTGCCATGCTTGACCCGGTCCTTATCCAGGGCATTCAGCCCGGTGGACAGCTGACCATTACGACTGATGTCGAGAACTGGCCGGGTGATTCACTGGTTCAGGGACCGGAGCTCATGACACGAATGGCGGACCACGCCCGGACAACCGGCGTAACCATTGTCAATGAACAGATCGAGAGCGTTGATCTCAATGCAAGGCCCTTCCTTTCCCTGAGCGATAACGGAACGCGCTACAGTTCGGATTCACTGATCCTGGCAACCGGTGCCCAGGCCAAATGGCTCGGGCTGCCTTCCGAGCAGCATTTTCGCGGATACGGCGTCTCTGCCTGTGCCACCTGTGACGGATTTTTCTTTCGTGATCAGGATGTCGTGGTTGTGGGCGGCGGCAACACGGCCGTTGAGGAGGCACTGTTTCTGACCCGGTTTGCATCACGGGTGACCCTGATTCACCGCCGCGATGAATTGCGTGCCGAGCGCATTCTTCAGGAACGGCTCTTCAGGAATGAAAAGATTGTCCCCCTTTGGTTCCATGAGCTCGTCGAGGTTCGGGGGCGTGATCATCCGCGCTCGGTCGAATCCATTCTCTGCCGCAATGCAAGGGATGGCACCGAGACTGCAATTGACTGCTCCGGCGTTTTTATCGCCATTGGCCACAGCCCGGCTTCAGAACTCATTGCCAACCAGGTCGAGATGCGACCCGGTGGCTATGTCAAAACCCGCCGGGGAACCACCGCCACATCCATTGATGGCGTCTTTGCCGCCGGTGACCTTGTCGATGACGTCTACCGCCAGGCTGTCACCTCGGCCGGAATGGGGTGCATGGCTGCCTTGGATGCAGAGAAGTATCTTGCTGCCCTGGAATAAGGGAGACTCTTGTGAGCAATCACCTGCAACAGGGTGACGCGCCGGACCCTGACAGCGCAGCCCATCGGGCACATCCGCCGCACCGGGCGGGCTGCACCCTTGCCGGACTTCGACCGTGCTCAGCCCGTCCAGCTCAATTTCAATCATGCCATCATCCGGGCCACCGGACAGGGTCGCAGACGTGACACCCGGTGCCGCCTGCCCCTGCAGATGTTCATGCACCATCAGTGCATTCCAGAAAGGGCCGCTTCGGGGGTCCGGGTGAGGATGCCATGGGGTGCCGGGCCGGGCGGGGAGACCCGTCCACAGGAGGAAGGTCATGGCGCATCACTGCAGGCTGATGGGACAATCGGAGAGACAGCAATCGGGTCTCCCGCCAGTCATGATGGGTCCCTGTGACACGGGAACCGGCGCATGGCTCACCACCTGGTGCCATCTCCCATCCGCTCTCCCCATCTCCGTCCGGCAGGATCCTGACATTTGCACATCCCCGTCACGGTGACTAGATTACAGGCAGATCCCAGTTGTGGAGGCACAGATCAATGACCCTGCCGGCAGCCGCCCTCGCAGACCCGCCTGCAACCTATCAGGATGTCCTTGCGGC
>JAPOSK010000080.1 GCA_026709725.1 Paracoccaceae bacterium
CGCCATCAGTCGATTGGTGACCGCGAACGAGATCCAGGGCGTGAATGCGGTCAGGCGGCTATCCACTGTGCCTGACGCACCATCACCACCACCCTTGACGGGAGCATATCTGCCTTCACCGATGGAGCGACTGAGGATGGCCCCAAAGGTCAGACGTTCGCGGGCTTCGATGCCCAGCATCCCCGTGATAACCCTGCCCTCCACCGTCACCGGTGTGCCGGGTGTTCGCTGTACACCTCCAAACCCACCATGCGCCACACGACCCCACAAGGCCAGCTGTCTGCCGTGTTCACCTTCCGGTGCGGTCATCTTAAAACTCGTGCCGTACAGAAGCTCCGTGCGGGTCATCGGCTGCGATATATATCCGTCGGACAGATCTGTTCCGGCACGGTCCACCGACAGAACCGACGGTGCAGCCTGTCCACCAGGATCAGGGCTGGCTGCATCCGGCCCAAAGGTGGTCTGTGGCAGCACCTGCCCACCCAAGATGATCTCCAGACCCGGTTTCCGCTCTGTCTGTGCGGCCTGCACCTCTCGCACCCGGTCGAAGATCGCGTCTGTGATCTGGCTTCCCACCATACGTCCGAGGCGTGACAGATACGCCCCCGGCAGCGGGTCGTCATCGGTAAGCGAGAGCACGGCCCTGTTCACGGTGATCGTGCCCGCAGTGCCGGTGACATCGATGGTCTCGTCGCCCTCATGCACCGCATCCTGGTTCGGGGTGAGGGTAAAGGTGCCGGTCCCGGTGGCCGCGCCGGCGGCGATGGCGATGGCGAAGTCCGCAACCGCCGTGTAGTCCGTGCCCGAGGTCGCCGTGCCACCGCCGACGCTGACCGTAATGGTCTGTTCAGTCGCGAAGCGGGTGGCGCCGTCCACCGTGGCGGTCACGGTGACCCCGGTTGCGCCGTCATCCTCGTCGATCGAGATCGGGCTGACCGCAAGCGTGATGCCCGTCGGGGCGGCGTCATCGTCGGTGAGCGAGATCTGTGTACCGGTCACGGTGAGACCCGCCGCCGTGCCGCCCAGGGTGATGGTCTCGGTGCCCTCGGCGAGGACATCCTGTCCGGGTGTCAGGGTGAAGTCCGCATGGGCGCTCGCCTGTCCGGCGGGAATCGTGATGGTCTGATCGGCGACGGTCTCGTAGTCGGTGCCCTCCCGGGCGCTGTCGCTGCTCGCGCCCACCGTCACCCCCACCGTCGTCGCCGTGGCGAAGGTGGTGGCACCGCCCAGCGTGGCGGTCACCCGTACGGTTCTGGCCCCGCCGTTCTCGGCAATGGCGGTCTGGGTGCCCTGGGTGCCGGTGTCGGCATCGACGGTGAGGGTGAGTGCTGTCGGGGCGGCGTCATCGTCGGTGATGGTGCCGGTGCCCTCGGCATCGGTGATGGTGGCACCGGTGGGGTCGGAGAGCTGGACAAGGAAGGTCTCGTCGCCCTCATGCACCGCATCCTGGGTGGTGGCGACGGTCAGGGTCTTCTCCGTGTCGCCGATGGCGAAGGTGAGCGTCCGCGCGGTGGTGACGGCCGTGTAGTCGCTGCCGGCGGTCGCACCGTTTGCACCTTCGGTGGAATCGTCAGCGGTGTTCCACTTGACGGTGGCGGCGGCGCCGGTCGCCCCGGAGCGGTTCACCGTGAAAGTGATGGCCGCGCCCTCGGTGGCGCTGGCATCGGTGATGGCGAGGGTGGGCGCCACATCGTCATCGGTGAGCGAGAGCACGGCCCTGTTCACGGTGATCGTGCCCGCAGTGCCGGTGACATCGATGGTCTCGTCGCCCTCATGCACCGCATCCTGGTTCGGGGTGAGGGTAAAGGTGCCGGTCCCGGTGGCCGCGCCGGCGGCGATGGCGATGGCGAAGTCCGCAACCGCCGTGTAGTCCGTGCCCGAGGTCGCCGTGCCACCGCCGACGCTGACCGTAATGGTCTGTTCAGTCGCGAAGCGGGTGGCGCCGTCCACCGTGGCGGTCACGGTGACCCCGGTTGCGCCGTCATCCTCGTCGATCGAGATCGGGCTGACCGCAAGCGTGATGCCCGTCGGGGCGGCGTCATCGTCGGTGAGCGAGATCTGTGTACCGGTCACGGTGAGACCCGCCGCCGTGCCGCCCAGGGTGATGGTCTCGGTGCCCTCGGCGAGGACATCCTGTCCGGGTGTCAGGGTGAAGTCCGCATGGGCGCTCGCCTGTCCGGCGGGAATCGTGATGGTCTGATCGGCGACGGTCTCGTAGTCGGTGCCCTCCCGGGCGCTGTCGCTGCTCGCGCCCACCGTCACCCCCACCGTCGTCGCCGTGGCGAAGGTGGTGGCACCGCCCAGCGTGGCGGTCACCCGTACGGTTCTGGCCCCGCCGTTCTCGGCAATGGCGGTCTGGGTGCCCTGGGTGCCGGTGTCGGCATCGACGGTGAGGGTGAGTGCTGTCGGGGCGGCGTCATCGTCGGTGATGGTGCCGGTGCCCTCGGCATCGGTGATGGTGGCACCGGTGGGGTCGGAGAGCTGGACAAGGAAGGTCTCGTCGCCCTCATGCACCGCATCCTGGGTGGTGGCGACGGTCAGGGTCTTCTCCGTGTCGCCGATGGCGAAGGTGAGCGTCCGCGCGGTGGTGACGGCCGTGTAGTCGCTGCCGGCGGTCGCACCGTTTGCACCTTCGGTGGAATCGTCAGCGGTGTTCCACTTGACGGTGGCGGCGGCGCCGGTCGCCCCGGAGCGGTTCACCGTGAAAGTGATGGCCGCGCCCTCGGTGGCGCTGGCATCGGTGATGGCGAGGGTGGGTTTGAGAGCCTCGCCGTTGATACGGAACTTGAGCGAAGATGACTGCAGGTTGTCCTGCCAATTCAGATTGGTGCCGGTCTGAAGGCGAAAGATGTGATCGTTATTGACTGACCAGTCGCTCATACCGGTGGAGTCCTCGTCGTCCGACAGGGTGTTGCGCCATGTGGAAGTCTGGTTGGTCCGGGTTCCAGATACCTCAAGAACAAGAAAATAATCCGTGCTTGCGGCAAGCGCGATCCCTCCCGCTGGAGCCGCAAAGCTCAGCGTCTGGTCTGTCGCAGAGGTTGAGAAGGACGGTGTGGTCAGGGTGCCGACCGTATTGCCGGGACCCGAAGTTCCAGCCTGGCGAATACGGGCTGTGTAGGTGAGGCCGGTTGCAATCTGGCCAAACAGAATCTCAACACTGTCGAGCCTGTAGCCGTCCGCATTGGAGCCGGTGGTGAATCTCTGACCGTGATCGATCAAACCGAAAGCCGTACTTGCAATGGGAGAGCCCGGAAAGACCAACTGAGCGGCATTTGACTGCACGATGGTTGAGACCAACACCCGCGTCTGCGCCTCAGCCGTCAGACCGAACATCGGCAGCAGGGCCAGGAGGATGGCCGTGAAGGCGGGGCAAAAAATGGTGGGGCGTGCGGCTTGCCGCACGCCGGATGCGGACCTGACCGCCCCGGAAGGCGCAGAGGGACAGGATCTCGACAGGTGCGGAGCGGGATTGGACAAGATCGGGGCAGAGCCAAACTTGGCGAGACGGGCGATCATGTCCGACACAGGCTTCCAGTGGAGCACCGCAGCCGAACCGGCGAGCATGGGCAACCGCTCCCGGAACCCTCTCCTTGATTTCTCCCGGAACATGGGTTTCCCGGCAAGATAAACGGGCATGATTGGCGAAGCGGGGCAGACCATCCGGATTGCCATGCTGCGTGTTCTGAAAAAGCTGATTTCAGGAACAGGATGACTGGACCGGCGTGCCACATGATGACGGCAGGCTCAGCCCGGACCTCCAGCCTATTCCTTTCCGCCCAAGCCGGGGTGCAGGACCGGATGGGTGATGCATCAGCCCCGGTGGGGATGGATGGCAAGACCCCCGAACAGGTTTTCATGACCCGCAAGCAGGGCACGGATTGTATCGGGGAGCAGACTCCTGCCGAAGCGGCGGGACGGGAGAGGCGGCGACCCTCATCCACAATCTGTCTGGCAAGGGAGGTCCTGTCGACACGGCAGGAGTCTTCGCTGCGGATTGTCTCGGAGTCCTGGATACCGATGGGGAGCATTTGCGGGTCATGGGTCATATCCTTCACGGAAATCCGGTATTGTTCAGAATGCCCACAGCTCACATCAATGGATTCGCAGGGCCCTTGCCGGAAGACCATATACCCGATTGCCCACGATTCAGAAGTACCAATCAGAATCAATATGATATAATCATTCTTATCAAAACCGGTAAAGGATGACGGTTATATCATGCGATTGGTTCCTGCGGACTGCCAGAAGCACTGGCCAACCAGATAGGGTTATCCTTTACCGGGATGTGTCCGGAATTGGGGCAGTCGGGTCTCACAGGACCCGGGATTTCCCGGTGCATCAATATGGCTGGCAGCCGTGCAGCCTGACTGGAACGGCCCGGGCGGCCCTTTGGGTCTGGTCATGATGCCTTCCTGATGATGTGCATCGCGTCATGTATTTCTCTCAGGTCGGACCCATCGCATGGCATGTTGTTTGCATCAAGACGCTCCATGTCCATGGAAGAGGGTTGTGGTTTCATCTACTGAAGATGCGGGTCATTGCAGGGCGATACGCCAACCATATGTTAGAGTCTCCGCAATCGTTTGCAATTCTCTCTGACTTTGGTAAATGGCGGCTGCTCCAATGAAGTGAAGCCAGGCAGACCTTCGATTGGAGCTGCGCTTTGCCTCTGACATGGTTATACGGGATACAAATATGGCATTTTATGAACAGGTCTGCATTGCCCGTCCCGACTTGTCGACATCCCAGGTCGATGGCCTCAAGGAGAAGTGCGCATCCATCCTTGAGAACAACGGAGGCAGGGTCGTTGACACCGAGTACTGGGGGGCCAAGCGGCTCGCATACCGAATCAAGAAAAACCGAAAGGGTCATTACCTGTTTCTTAAAATTGAGTCACCCACCTCTGCGGTACAGGAACTTGAACGTCTCCTGCGAATTGATGAAGACGTGATTCGGTTCCTGACAATCCGGGTTGATGCCCACTCCGATGAGCCCTCAGCCATGATGAAGGCCAAGGCACAACGAAAGTCCAGTTCAGGCAGGAGGCAATAATCAATGGCACGGTCATTCTACCGCCGACGCAAGGTCTGTCCGTTCTCTGGTGCCGATGCACCCGAGATTGATTACAAGGATATTGACACGCTGACATCGTATCTTACAGATCGGGGCAAGATTGTACCGACACGGATCTCTGTCGTATCGACCAAGAAGCAGCGAAAGCTTGCCACCGCGATCAAGCGGGCACGCTATCTGGCCCTGCTTCCCTATGTGGTAAAATAGATCCCGGACAGGAGCAGGATAGCATGCGTGTAATTCTCCTTGAACGGATACCCAAACTGGGATTGATGGGTGATTTGGTCAATGTAAAGGCCGGTTATGCCCGGAATTACCTTTTGCCCCAGGGCAAGGCATTGAAAGAGACTCCGGCAAATTTGAAATTCTTTGAATCAAGGCGCCAGGAACTTGAAGCACGCAATATTGAACAGTGCCGTGAGGCCGAACAGGTCGCCTCCAGACTGGAAGGCCAGAGCTTCATTCTGATTCGATCGGCAGCGGACACAGGGTCTCTCTACGGGTCTGTAAGCAAGAACGACATCGCCAAGGCAACATCTGCGGAAGGAGTCCTGATCAGCCGGTCCCAGATTGATCTGGAACGACCGATCAAGGAGTTGGGACTCCACAGCATCACAATCAGTCTGCATCCGGAAGTCGATGTCCTGATCACGATCAATGTGGCACGAACGCATGATGAGGCGGAACAGCAGGCCCTGGGTTTGACAATCGCCGAGATCACGGGCGAGGCCGAGGATGAGGCTGCCACAGACAATGACGAAAGCGGTTCAACACCTCGGGACGGCATTGAGACAGCCCCTGCCCCCGATAACAGTGCCGAGTCAGACTTATCTGCAAGCGAAAGAGATCACCAGGGTGCCGATGATCCCGTGACCGTCGAAGATGAATCGATTGAGTCGAACAAGGCCTGACTGAAGTCAGCGCTGATTGCATCGGGAACTCTCTCACCAACGTCCGCATCTTTCCGCGAAGGCTGTGTCATGTGCCCTTCAGCAGGACACCGCCATCCCGGCCTGACGCCACTGCGCCTGACCGGGCCGTGCACAGAGAGAAGAGTGAACGGGTCGGGTGCGCCGCTCCGATTCGCTTGGATTCGGAACTGAACAGGGTTCCGGCAACCTGAATCAGGCAGGATCTGTGACTCTGGCCGTGGAGTCTGCGACTGTTCGGGGGACCGGTTTCCAGGGTTCAGCCTGATTTGTGTGCGCCGCGGGGCCATGGGGTTGACTGTGTCCTGTTGAGGGGCCCGTTCATCCTGGCTCCCGCAAGGATCATCGCTCGCTGAATTCATATGGTGCTCACCATGATGCCATCATGATAACGGCCTGTTCTGGGGAACCCGGTCAATTCCGCCAATGAAGGCTCTGCAACGGTCGATACTGGTCTTGCTTTCGGATCTGCAGAACAGGATTTCAGACAACCTCACAGCGTAATGGTTCACCGTTCAAGGCGCGCACAACTTCCTCGGCGGCAAGGGTTTGCAGTCGGCGAACCGAAGCATCGGAGTAGAATGCCGCATGGGGAGAGAGCACAGAATTTGGTGCTGACCGCAAGGGTGAGGTTTCGGGCAGTGGCTCCGCTTCAAACACATCGAGACCCGCCGCAGAGATATGGCCGTTGATCAGCGCTGCGGCGAGCGCATCCTCATCGATCAGGCCACCACGCGAGGTATTGATAACCACGGCATCGGGTGGCAGTTTCCCAAGGGACTGGCCGTTGATCATGTGATGCGTTTCTTTCGTCAGCGGAACATGAAGCGACAGGATATTCGCACGGGCAAGGGTGTCATCAAGGGAGCAGAGGGTAACACCGGCATCCCTTGCTGTGTCCGGGGAGATGAATGGATCATACGCAATGACGGTGCAGCCGAATGCCGCCATACGCTTCGCCACGGCCTGTGCAATCCGCCCAAAACCGACAAGTCCGACAATAAGCATCGGCAGTGAGCGAAGCGCACTGATGATTTTTGTGATCTCCCATTCCCCATGCCGGATGGCTGCATCGAATTTATGAACCTTCCTCGCGAGATAGACCGCCATTGCGACCGCGTGGTCTGCGACATCGTCCACACCATAATCCGGCACGTTGCAAACCCGCACACCAAGGCATTTTGCCGATCGAATATCAACATTGTCGATGCCGACGCCGTACCGGACGACAACAGCACCAGGTGCGAGGCCTGCCATGACATTTCCGGTCATTGGTGCAAGGTTGTTCAGAACTGCATTGGCACCCCTGACTGCCTCTGCGGTCTCATGTTCATCGCTCAACTGAAGGGACCGGAGATCCGCGCCTGCCTTTCTGATCAGCGCTTCCTCGATACGCGTATTCCCAAATGCCTGATCGGTGATGACAACCCTTTTCATGACAGAATGCCGCGTGCAGCGAGGTCTTTCATGAGTGCCCGGGCTCCGAATTGCCAGGGTGCGGCCCTGTTCGAACAGGTCACGGTGTTCCACAATGAGCCAGGGCGCGGGGTTGACATGGTCACAACATCACCGATCTAATGCGTAAAGCCACCGCCGTTTCACCCCGATCCTGTGTAGGGGCAAACATGGTTCCTGTCAAAAGCATGAACCCCTCCGGATACTGATGGTTCGAGCCAAAGGCATGCAGGACAAGGTCCCCTGGAGAACGACTGATCCGGGCCCTGCTCGATGTCACTGTCATTTCGAATGGTCTACCCCACCCTGCACAACCTGTCCATGTCCTTTACGGACCATGTCATGCGGGATGACCGAATTTCACCGGTCTTGCGAACTGCAGAACCGTCCTGCCCGATATGGTCTTCTGGTCAGCTCCGGGCCGAACCACCTCTGTGCCTGTGCTGTGCATCCGTGTCGAGCTGACTCCTGGAATGGTGCCGGTGCTTCTCCTGAACCGGGATTTCAGGGGACAGGGTCTTGTTCGCGGCCTGTTCTTCATCCCACTGCCTGCATCACCGCTGTCAATGTCCCTGATGTGGAACTCCATCCTTCACATCCGGTTCGGCGTGGTGAAGACAGTGATCCGCTGGGCGGGATTTGATGCCGTTCCGTTCCTGTCGACGCCGGGACTCGCATTAAATCCTGTTGCCCTTATCACAATCCGGCAGCGACTGCCCTTTGCATCGCCATCTCAACACGGATGTTTCCCGGTGCCGTTGCAGCCATCCCTTTCTTTCTGCTGTTTCGGGAACTCCGGCTGCCTGATACCCACACCGGGCTTGCCCTGCTCCATGTCTACTTCAAAATGAGTTTTGCAACCTTTTGCTGTATGGATTTTTCCTGAAATACCGGAAAGCCTGGAAAGGACAGAAATGCTTGATGGCCATGATCGTCTCCCGATCCCACGACGGATTGCCCCACTGATCAGGCCGGGGATGGCAATCACGACAATGTTCTGTCCGGTCTGGTCATTATTCCGGGGTTCAGTTGAAATTCAGCGGGACCCAAGGCCGCTCTCATGTCTCTTGCTGCCCCCCCCCGCCCTGTTTGCGGCCCGGATCATGCAGAAACATGTCATCTGCGGACTGACTTCTGGCGCAGCTGAGGGACAGGAATGCGGAGATTGTGGACGGATTGTTCCGGGGTCTGGTCGGGCTCATCGGTATCCACCTCCCCTGGCCCGCCGGTGTCGAGACCCGCATTGAGATATATCCGGGATTGGTGATCGGTTCTGTCTTCATGATCCGGCTCCGGGGTCCTGCGCAGTGCAATGTTGCTCCGGCACTTGAATCCTGTGCGCTGTACTCACCGATGACTGTGCATGAAAATATTGAATTTCCACTGCGTGCACGAAAGGTCAGCTGGCCTGTGACCAGAACAGGAGTTGCCAATGCTGCGTCAATGTTCGGAATTGATGACCTTCTGGATCGGAAACCATCGGCACTGCCCGGCGAGTCGCAGCGGGTCTGGATTGCACGGGCACTTGTGCGGAACCCCAGTGTCATGCTGCCTGATGAGCCGCACTCGCACACTGATTATCGACTGCGCACTGAATTGCCCGTGAAGATACGACGCATGCGCGACGAAATGCGGGCAACGACACTCCATGTCACCCACGATCAGGAAGAAGCCGTTGCCCTGTCAGACCGGATTATTGTCATGAACAATGCGGAGATTCGGCAGATCGGAGATGGTGAGACACTCCGGAAGCGTCCCGTCAACATCTATGTCGCCGGATTTCCCGGTGATCCGGCAATGAATTCCATTGAAGTGGACTCCCGTGATGGATACTGTGCCACCCGGGCAGGCCGCATGAAGGGCGGCGAACCCGTTGGGGTGGCAGGTGATGCCGGCCCGAGGCCTGACTTTCGACCGGGGCACGCCCGGATCCGGTCCACCTCAGATGCAGCTGAGGGATTCCACAGTCCGGTCCGGGTCAATGGGTTCCGCGGCGAACGCTGTATTGTGACGGTCGAAACCGGGAGCGGGAAGATGAGGACGATCGACACCGGGAAACATCCGGATGAGATGGGGCGCTATTCACGCCGTCTCAATTCCGGCACTGTCGCGGTCAATGCAGCGGATGCCGGGATTATCAACGCCCCCTATGGAGGCTGGAAACAATCCGGTGTCGGTGGTGAGAATGGTCGGGAAGGCCTGCCCGAACACCTTGATTTCAAACATGTCCGCATCTGCTGCGATGAGGGAGTCGGGGCATGACCGGTGCCTATCTCGGCATCGATATCGGAACATCAGGGTGCAAGTCGCTCATGCTGTCAACTGACGGTGTTGTTCTCGGTGCAGAAACCGCCACATACGATTTTCAGCAGCCGCAGTCCGGCTGGTCCGAGCAGGACCCGGCAATCTGGCGAAAGGGAGTCAGGAAAACCGTCCGGACCCTGATCAGCACAACCGATGCCGAAGTCCGGTGCATTGGTCTCTCCGGGCAGATGCATGGCATGACAGCACTTGATGCATCCCACCGCATCATCCGTCCGGCAATTCTCTGGAATGATCAGCGGAACGAAGCCCAGTGTGAGCAGATTACCGGGATGTGCGGGGGGCTTGGGGGGCTGATTCAACTGGTCGGCAATCGCATGCTCCCCGGTTTCACCGGTGGTAAAATCCTCTGGTACCAGCAGAATGAACCCGATCTTTATGAGCGGACCCGGTACATCCTCAATCCAAAAGACTACCTGCGGCTTGTCCTGACCGGCGAGATTGCAACCGAAGGCAGCGATGCTTCAGGAACAGGTCTCTTCGATGTCAGAAAACAGCAATGGTGCCGCCCGCTCATCAAGAGGATCGGTCTGGAGCACCATCACCTTGCACCGGTCTGCAGCTCCCTTGATGTGACAGGCTACACCACAGCATCAGCAGCCGATGAGTTTGGAATCGCGCCCGGAGTTCCCGTGATTGGCGGCGGTGGAGATGCAGTCATTCAAACACTTGGATCAGGTGTGAGGCAGCCGGGAAGTCTGCAAACGACAATTGGAACAGCCGGTATTGTTGCCACACTCCTTGACCGGCCTCTGGAAAACAGTCTTGGCCGCGTCCAACTGTCTTGCAATGTGCTGCCCGAGACCTGGCACTGCATGGGCGTATCCCTGAATGCCGGCAGTGCGCTCAAATGGTGGAAGGACATTCAGTCCGGCCAGGAGACGGGTGTGGCATCGTATGACGATCTGGAGTCGATTGCGACCGGTGTGGCACCGGGGTCCGAGGGTCTCATCTTCCTGCCGTATCTGATGGGCGAGCGGTGCCCATGGCCTGACCCGCATATAAGTGCGGCTTTTGTGGGCGTGCGTTCACATCATGATCACACCCACTTCTACAGGGCTGTCTTCGAGGGAATCATCCTCTCGCTCCGGGATATCGCAACACAGGTCTGCCCGGGAAGCCAGTGGGACACGGGCGCTATCGTGTCATCGGGGGGCGGTTCCTCCTCCCGATTCTGGAATCAGATGCTGGCGGATATGTTTGGGGCAAGAACCACTGTTGTCGAGAGTGCCTCACATGGTGCAGCATTCGGCGCGGCACTCCTTGCCGGCATCCATGACGGCGCCTGGTCCGATCGCGCGATTGACACGGTCTGCAGGGTCAAGGCCGAGTGGCAACCCGATACCGACCTGAAATCCCGGTATGATGAACTCTTCGATATCTACCGGACATTGTATGATGCATTGAAGCAAGCCTCTCATCGTCTCTCGGGAGTCCTGCCGGAGGAGATCAGCCGGTGAGGGAAGATGATGGACCGGCGGCATCCGCCGCTGTATTTGATCTGGACGGGACACTGATCGACAGCACCCCCCTGATCGACAGCACCCCCGATATCACATCTGCCATGAACAGGGTCATGAATGGAATTGGGAAAGAATGTCTTGACGTATCTTATGTGGAATCATTCATAGGCAATGGTTCACGTTCAATGATCCGTCGAATATTCGATGACATGAAAATTGACCACTCCCCCGCGGAACTGAACCGGTATCTTGAAGACTACATGCAGTTTTATGCTGAAGAACCCGTCAGCAGGACATCTTTATATCCCAATGTCCGGAATGACCTTGGGGCCCTGCATTCCCGCGGCATCAAACTGGGCATATGCACAAACAAGCCGCACGCGCTGGCAAAAATCGTGCTCCGCAATCTGCGGATTGATCACCTCTTCGATGTCGTGCTGGGTGCCGATGCTGTCACCAGCCGGAAACCACACAGGCAACATTTGCTCAGCGTCATAGAGGAGCTGGGAATCACGCCGGAACGATCAGTCTATGTTGGTGACACAGAGATTGACTTTGCTTGTGCGCAATCGGCGGGTGTACGCTTTTTCCTTGTCGGCTGGGGCGGCGGTCGGTTTATCAGCGACACGCAGAGGGCAAGACTTTCCCGACTTGTTGATATTCTTCCCGCAGTTGCTGGAACCGGCGGGACCGCAAAGGGATGACAGAAAGCCTTCTCTCCAAGGTCAGCCCTGCCCTCCCGGATATGGGCAGGGCTGAACGGCATGCTGCCGAATATGTCCGCAGAATGCCCGCACGGGCAATAAAAATGAATATGGCCTCACCTGCACAAGCATGTGGGGTGAGTGACCCGACGATTGTTCGTCTCTTCCGGCACTTCGGATTTGAGGCCTACGACGGGTTCAGGACACGGCTCGTCCAGGACCTGGTTCCGACCGCACCGCTTTCCTGCGAGCCGATACGGCCCGGAGATGCAGCAGCCGAGGGGGTTCGCAAAACCTGTCACAACTCAATCAGTGCAATCCGGCGTGCATTGCAGGACTTTTCCATTCCGGATGTTGGGGCCGCCGCCTGGATTCCCAACACGGCGCGCTGGATTGGGATTGTTGGCACGGGGATGTCTGAAATCACAGCCCTTGATGCAGGGCACAGGTTCGGCCGACCTGGTCTGAGATATGAGGCGATCATCCACACATCACGCCAGTCGGCACTGGCCCATGACATTCAGGATGATGATGCAATCCCTGCATTTTCACAGTCAGAGGTGACCAGACGCCCGGTCGAACCGGCGAGAGGCGCAAGGCCGGGGGCGGCAGTCGTCGCGGTTGCCGCGCCCAACAGCCCCCCTGCCCGCGTTTCGACCTTGCGCGTCGGGATCACTCCCCATGAACATATGAAGATCATGACGCCGCTGGCATCACGCCTGAAGGGCCGGCCTCTGACCAGCATGCTGACCTCAACACTCTTGATTGCAAATGGTGAGGAATTTCCTGATCAGCTGCCGGCCCCCGATCCATGGATCACGGAGAAACCCTGATGGACACCGAATATGCACCCCAGGATCTGGCAAAAATCACTGCGGCGCAGGCGGCACTCAAGCAGTTCGTATCCAATGGAATCAGGATTGGACTCGGTTCCGGGACAACATCGCATTTTTTTGTCCGTACGCTGGGAAAGGCGGTCCGGAACGGGCTGGAAATCGTTGCAACGACAACCTCGCGCAGCACGACATCAGTCGCCACAGATGCCGGCATTGCCGTCACGGACATCAATGCCATTGATCAGCTGGATCTGGTCATTGACGGTTCGGATGAAATTGACGAAAATCTCAGATGCATCAAGGGCGGCGGCGGCTGCCTGCTGTGGGAAAAAATCGTCGCACACGCCGCAAGGGAGGTGATCATCATCTGTGATGAGTCGAAACTGGTCACCTGTCTCGGCACCTTTCCTCTCCCGGTTGAAGTTGTTCAGTTCGGCTGGAAACGGACTCGGGACCAGATTGTGCAGATCCTGGCTGACGTCGGCGTGCCCCGCCCTGCCCTGACACGGAGAACGCAAAATGGCCACCCGGTCACAACCGACAGCGGCAACTACTTCATCGCTTGTCAGTGCAGCCGGATTGAACAGCCGGAATCTCTTGAAAAATCACTGAATGCAATTCCCGGTGTTGTTGAAAACGGCCTGTTCACACGCGAGGTGACGGGAATGGTTGTCGGACATCATGATCAGTCCACACGGACGATTCTCCGGAACAGTTCGTGACAGCAAAAGATGTCATCGGGCCACGGATGATCATATTCTGAATGGTAACTCCATTGAGATACCCTCACCCATCTGACTGGAAGTGGGGTGCCTAAAAAATCTATTCCCCTATGCCAAAACCCGCACAGAGACACTATTCCCGCTATGCCCGGGAGGCCGCAGAGCTTCTTGGGCTGATGATTCATACCGCACGCATCGAAAGCAATTCCACAGTCGCCGATGTCGCCGAACGCGCTGGAATATCACGCGGCCTCGTACACCGCATCGAAAAAGGCGAAATGGGCTCATCCATCGGTGCAGCTTTCGAGGTGGCTGCTGTTGTCGGGCTGCACCTATTCGAATCTGAACCGACAGCGCTCACATGTCATCTGTCTGCGGAACGCGGCAAGCTCACGCTGCTACCACAATCAGCCCGCACCGGAACGACGACGGTGAAGGATGACTTCTGACCACCGCAGGACAAAAGTACCAGAGGATGCCTATGTCTGGATCTGGCTCCCGGATGCAACGGAACCGGTCGTTGCCGGCCGCATCACCCGTGATCGCAAGCGGCTGATTTTCAACGATGGCCAGAGCTATCTGGAGCGAACAAACCGAATTCCGATTTACGAGCCGGAACTTCCGGTGTGTCGGGGAGCGATTCTGCCTCAAGCCGGGCTGGACCTGGCTGGATTTTTGCGCGATGCCGCACCGGATGCCTGGGGCCGTCGAGTCATCCTGAACCGGATCTTTGGGCGCAGGGGCAAGGATATTGATCCTGCTGAACTTGATGAATTGACCTATCTTCTCAAGTCAGGCTCTGATCGAATCGGTGCACTGGATTTCCAGAACTCCGCTTATGAGTTGGTCCCACGCACCACCCAAGCCGCGATGCCCGAAGATTGGCTGTTTCCTCCGAAAAGGTGGAAAAAGCAACCCC
>JAPOSK010000464.1 GCA_026709725.1 Paracoccaceae bacterium
GTAGCCAACCTCCCTGACAACATCAAGGGTGGCACGGAAATCGGTGTCGGTCTCGCCGGGAAACCCGACAATAAAATCACCGGATATAAGCGTATCGGGCCGACTCTGGCGGACACGATCGATGGTTTCAAGATACTCGGCCGCGGTGTGCCTCCGGTTCATCCGTTTGAGGATACGGTCTGATCCTGATTGGATGGGCAGATGCAGATAGGGCATCAATTTCGCACAGTCGGCAAAGGCTCTGGTGAGGTCTTCCGACATGTCACGGGGATGTGAGGTGGTAAAGCGGAGTCTGGCGAGACCAGGGATTTCGGCGAGCCAATGGAGCAGACGGGCCAGCGTCCAGACCTGTCCATCTGTATCCTGGAAATGATAGGCATTCACATTTTGTCCAAGCAGGGTCAGCTCGCAGACACCGGAAGCGACAAGGCGTTCCGCTTCAGCACGGATTTGGGATGGTGCACGGCTGTACTCATGTCCTCTTGTGTAGGGGACGACACAAAAGGTGCAGAACTTGTCGCATCCCTCCTGAATGGTGAGATAGGCGCTGAAGCGTCCCGGACGCCGGTCCGGAAGAGGCAGGCTGGCAAATTTTTCATCGGCCGGAAAATCGACATCGACAATCCTTTCGCCCATTCTGGCCCGCGCCACATGCTCAGGCAGGCGATGGTAGGATTGTGGTCCGACAACCAGACTGATCAATGGCTGACGCCTGATGATCTCCTCTCCTTCGGCCTGGGCCACACAGCCGGCAACGGCAATGATGACATCGCGGTCCCCGGTCTTGAGGGTCTTGAAGCGTCCCACCTCGGAGTAAACCTTCTCGGTCGCTTTTTCGCGAATATGGCAGGTGTTGAGGACAATCAGGTTGGCCTCATGGGGTGTCCGGGCCACCTCATAGCCCGCATCGACCATGACATCGGTCATCCGACTGCTGTCATAGACATTCATCTGACAGCCATAACTCCTGATGTAGACGCTTTGGGGATCGGACATGAAAAATGGACCTCTACAGATCGGATCGAACTCATCCCGCCTCGGTCAAAACCGGGCCCACAATTCTCACCCGCAGTTCCCGGGGAACAGAAAAGGTGATGGCGGTTCAGGTGTCACTTTCCGACTGTTCCGAATGGGATGATTGAACCCCTTGCCTGGCCTCATGTGAGATGCTCCGGACGACATTCAACAACAATGCACATGCGCATCTACTCTACTTCCACTCTCGGGTACAACGCCTTGGGCTCAATCCGGGCCAGGGGAAGGACCCACTTAGTCACCCACGATTTTGGATCCAGAGAAATCATTATCCTTACCATTCACTAATGACAATGTTTTCTCAATCTAATCACTGTAAAATATTTGAGTTTTCTTTCCCTCTTTGTGACTGTTTTGCCTAGTATACACCCATTCCGCCATTGAGTCCATTTGCTTCCTAATTGGATAATCTGCAACACCATTCGGCGAGAATTCCGAATCCGACATTGATTATCTTCTTGGAATGCAAAGTGCAGAAGTCTTCATACTCATTGCGTAATTTTTCGACCCGATTTGTTTTGAGTTGAAAAACTCCGCTATCCTGTTTCACACTATACAAATGACAATCTGGTACATTCCCTGAAAAATCGGGAATGCCATGCTGATATCAATATGGCCCTTGTTCCCGCACCAAGATTCTTTTGACTGAGTGGGCTGCAACCGAATTTGCAATGGGGCTTAAATTACAAAGCATAGCAGATATTTATAGTATCACGATCCCTCTGGTAGCACCCGTTCCAGAATCCGGTCAACTAGGACCTTGGCTGCGATAGGGTCTGCAGAACAGGCATAGATCAGATCAACCACTTCCCGGTAAATTCGTTGCTTCTGAGGCGGAAGATGCTGGAAGGAACTGCCAAACCTTGCCCCGGACTGTGGGACGGCAGTTTTTGTGGCATTGAACTGACTGTTGAGAGCTTTACGTTCCGCCTCACCGAATAGATCCAATTCTAGTACCTTCTGCATACTGGCCAGAAGAGTGTGGATTTCGTCCCGGGCGGTATGAACAAACTGCTCCGACACTGCTCCCTGGTTCAGTATCTCAAGCCTTTCATTGATCTTGCCAGCAGCATTTGCAAACGCCTTCAAGCGGTTCCGCTTCTGCGATGACTGCCGACATCGGCGTGCAATGTCCATCCCGATCGGGTGAAGATGGTGGACGATATTGTCCAGATGATTGCTGCTTTCAAAGGCATCGCGCCGTCCATTCGGGAGCACGCGGGCATCAAGTACATGGACCTCACCAACGGACCACGAGCAGAACCGATCTTCGGGGAACACCTCAACAAAGAGACGCTCACCCCCGACCTGTATATTGCCAATGCGGGCACGAAGACCTCGTAAACAACTATGTGGAGGTATTGCGCCCAAGTAATCGTGATGAATCCGCCAGCCGATTGCTGCCATACCTCCCTCTGATCTTTCAATTTCGAAAGACTCCAGGCTGTGAACCTGAGATGTTTGGGTTTCTGCGTAAGTGATCGTGTCCCGGTAAGGGCGGTAGACTGGTATCTCTGCATCATTGATATGGATTGCATAAACGCGGGCGGCCCGGCCATACGGAGCCAGAATATTGGCAATCTCCCCACCAAAGGAGAACTCCGGCGCGAAGGGACAGGGAGCAACTTGGCCAAGATAGGAAGCGATCTCCACCTCATTCATAAGTCGGTCATTGGCAATTCGGCGTGGCTTGACCAACTCGACCTCGAAGAAGTGGGTTGGGTAGTCATCTGGAGGAAGCGTGGTAACCGCCACAGCCTTTTTCACAAGGGTCTCAAGATCGTCACCCGCCGAATCCGTGGCCAGAAGCTTCTTGATCGTGAGACAATCCCAGGTGACCTCCATCACCATGGCGTCCCCCACTGACCGGGAACGAAAGATGAGCTGCTGACCGTAACCAAGACCGGCCAGTCGACCAATCCCGCGAAAACCCCGGGCATCCGAGCCACGTTTGGAACTGTCTCCAAACGTCAGCATGGTGGCAGCAAAGTCCTGATTGGCGAGCCCGATACCATTATCGCGCAGTTGAACCCTGCGCGTGGCCTGATCGAGTGTAATGGCAATGCGGCCCTCACGAGAGGATGAAAGATGTCCGGCTGAGACCGCATCATCGATAGCATCGACAGCGTTCTGCACATACTCACGAAAAATCGAGAGCGGATTGACATACATAGCACTGCTCAGAAGCTCGAGAACCCCCTTGCCAACAAAGATATCGGTCGACGCTCGGTCAGCGGGCACATCCGCCACGGTTACATGGCCCTGTTGTGGACAGGCTGCACATCCTCGTCCGTCAGCCCGGCATCCTCGACCCGCTCATCTTCAGGAACCAAAGCCAGGTTATTCCGGTTTCTTCGGCGCCTCTGCGCTTCCCAGATATCCGTTTCCTCATCCTTGGGCAGAGGCACGAAGTGCCGTGCTGTCTCGCGTAGCGGTCCCGGAGCCAGGGTGGTCAGGTCCATCTCGTACGAACGCCTGTCACGACCACAAAGGTAATCAAGGAGTTCAGCACGCTCGTCAGCGTCAAGGGCAGCCATTGCGGCCCGATACTCGTCATATTCGGCCCGTCCCTCATGCTGCTCGTACCATGAGCGGTTGAAGATGTAGTGATGGGGGCGCATGAGAATGCTCTCAAATTCATCATAGGTATCTCCAAAGGCAGAGCGGAAAAAGTCCGGTGCCCCACTGACAATACCGTGCGTCGCTTGCAGGATCATCTGCATAGAGCGCAGATAGTAGGAGTTCCACTTCCTGCCGACATGTCCCCGGTTGGGCAGTGTCACCGGCTGGTAGCGCATGGGAAAGGAAAAGATACGGATGCCCAGTTCTTCATTGAGCGTCACGTTGAGGCGCATCCTTTCAAAAAGGTCTGCCGGGCTGTCATGGAAATTGTAGAGCATATAGTTCGAAAGATCGGTCAGCCCTGCACCTGCCGCGTAGCGAACAGCCTGGGTGTAGGGTTTCTTGACACCAAGATGGTCAAAGGCAATCCGCAAAGGCTTGATGGCGATACGTGCGAGTTCACGCAAGAACATCGGGTCGCGGCAAAGAATGCGGGCATCGACCCCCTGGTTGAAGTCAACACGGCGCTGGATGTCATACCGTCCGCGCCGGAGTGTTGCACCCCTTCCAAACCCCAGATCAATGATTTCGGCGACAATCTCCTTGAATTTTGCTGAGGCTACAACATTGTTGTCCATCAGGATGAGGTCGCGCTTGTCACCGTAAAGGGCAGAGATGCCCCCCACGACAGTCGTGAGTGAATTCGTATCACGCTGGACCCCCTCCAGTTTCGGGACCCCGCAAAAAGCGCACTTGCGAACGCAGCCACGGGACGCATAGGTAAAGTAGGCATCATGAACCGGATAGGTGTAGTCGATGTGCTCTAGGATGCTGTAGTCAGGGACCATGTCCTCTATCGGAGTGCTCGCAACATCGTCTGCGTAGAGTTCCTCCTCAAAAGGGTCAAGCTCAAGTGAATGTGCCGGGGCCTGTCCCAGCAGACCCTTGATAAAGCGGATACCCCGCCAGCGCGGTTCGGCCAGGAACTGCTCATGCATAAGTGAGGCAGCAATGCCGCCAACAAAGATACGATGCGCCTGATTGCTGGCAAGCTCCAGCGCATAGTCAATGCTGCGGGCGGTGCGGGCCCACTCGAAGGAAAAGAGCGTTGTGATGTAGATGCGGTCCCAGGCGGTACCGCGGACCGATTGGTCTTCCCCCTTGATGAAGCGAACCGTATCCTGCTTCCCCTGCGGGCCATGGTACTGGGCAAGTTTCATGAGGCCAAGGGGCGGGTACTTGTTGCGATAGCCCGGCTCAATCAGGAGGATGTTCTTGTTGGCCATCTCACCCCTTTCCTGCGGTCTTCCCGAATCGTTTTCCATACCCTACCTGATGATGGAGCACTTGTCGATCCCTTGCGGAAGAGTGCGGCTCAGATTTATTGGACACTCCCTGACTGATCATATGATTGGCCCTTGGAAAGCAACAACCCGGGGAGGGTTTGTATCGATTTCTGTATCGGTCCATGTCTATTGCCGCCCACAAGAACACAGAGAGCCAGCATAACGGCCAAGATGTGCCCCACAAAATTGAGCCGCACCACTTGCGGAAGCAGGTACTTGTCAAATCAACCTATGCTTTATATCCTGATTCACACATGATGGCCACAATTCCACATAATGAACAGGAACTTGAAATATGGCAGTATCGGGTGCATCACAAATGATCCCCGTGGATACAATCGAACTTGATCGTGCTAATCCACGAATCCGTAAGTTTCTGGAGATGTATGTCGGCGAACCCACCCCTGAGCAAATCTTTTTGGCACTTGGCGCAGGCAACGAAGAGGAAAGTGAAGGGTCCTCTATTCCAACCTTTCAGAAACTGAAGCAGTCGATTATTACTCATGGCGGAATCATCCACCCCGTCATTCTTAATTGTCAAAGCGATGGCACGTTAGTCTGTATTGAGGGCAACACCCGGGTTGCACTCTATAAGGACTTCCTGCAACGGGGCGTGAATGGTGACTGGAGCAACATTCCGGCTCTGATCCACAGCAACCTTGAAGACACGGCTGTGCATGCAATTCGTCTGCAAGCTCATCTCGTGGGGCCGCGACCTTGGGATCCCTATTCCAAGGCTAAATACCTCCACGAGCTCCGGCACATCGACGACATGCCGCTGGCCATGATCGTCGATTTCTGCGGTGGGCGGCAAAGCGAGGTAACTACCTTTATAGATGCCTTTATTGACATGGAGCAATATTACCGCCCGGTTGTCACCGAAGATGGTGCATTTGATCCAAAGCGGTTCAGTGGGTTTGCAGAATTGCAGAAGCCCGGTATAAAGAAGGCTCTAAATGAGACCGGGCACACACTGACGGATTTTGCCACTTGGGTCCACGAAGGCAAACTGAGACCCCTGAATACCGTCCGCCTTCTACCACGAATCCTCAAAAATGAGAAAGCGCGCACAATCTTCCTTAAGAAAGGCGCTCGCGCAGCCGAGATGGCACTCGACAAACCCGAGGCAGACCTGAACTTGCAAAAAACTCCACTTGATCAACTAGCCTACGCTCTAAACAGTAAACTGGCAGCCCTACCTTATGAGGACTATCAGAGCCTACGGTCTGACCCTTGCAGTGCCACTGTCGAAGCCCTAATTGATGTCCAGAATAGTTTGACGGAATTTCTGAATAATCTTGGATAGGGTCCATGTCAGAATCCGTCCAACACACACGACTTGTTCAGGCGATAATTGCCCAGTTGGATACAGATCTCGGTCCTCTATGTGACATCATGGTATGTGATGACTCACCGAATCCTTTGAGGGGTGAGCGGCCTCCAAAACTGTCCGGTTTCATTCCTGATGTCTATGCCACCGATGTACCAACCACGCGGGTAGTAGTGGGAGAAGCCAAGACTGAGCAAGACCTCGAAACCACTCGATCACACCTACAAATCACCGCTTTCCTCACGTATCTATCTGCTATGCGCAACAGCCTCTTTATCCTTGCTGTCCCATTTTGTTGCATACCCAGGGGTAATAACTTGCTGCAAGAACTTACACGCACCTCCGATACGCCTCCCTTGATCAGGGTCATTGATGATTTTGGGCTGGAACATGGATAGTTTAGCTCTATGCTGCGTGTCCACAAGAAACCCAATCTGACCGCCCGACAGGCTGCCTTCCCACATCAGGTGGATGCGTTTGAATCTCTCAAAGACCAACCCTACGCTGCGATTGTTCACGAGCAGGGGCTGGGAAAAACTAAGATTGGTCTTGATCTGGTACTGTTCTGGCTAGCTAAGGGCGTGGCTGACTCTGTTCTCATTGTCGCTAAGAAGGGCCTGATTAAAAACTGGCGAGACGAGGTGGCCACTCACAGCCACTTGCAACCACGAATCCTGAGCCAAGACCGAACGGCAAACTTTTATGCATTAAATAGTCCTGCGGCACTTTATCTAATCCATTACGAGGCTGTTTTATCCGAACGTCACCGCTTGGCCTTGTTCCAAAAGACACGTAAGGTCGGCGTACTCCTTGATGAAGCCCACAAAATCAAGAATCCAGAGGCAAGAGTTACAATTGCTCTAAATGAGCTTTCTGTTGGCTTCGTACGGCGTGTCATCATGACTGGCACTCCGATGGCCAATCGTCCCTTTGACCTCTGGTCTCAGATCAAGTTTCTCGATAACGGCAAGGCTCTCGGCACAAATTTCTCTAAGTTTAAGCAGGAGCTTGACCTAAAGAACGATCTTGATCAGAATGCCGCGCGTGCCACTGCGTTTGCTGATGGTTTGGAGGCGACCTTTCAAAAGATTCAATCTTTCACTGTCCGAGAGACCAAAGCATCGGCAGGCCTCCGTCTACCGGACAAAACTCTGTTCAATCGTACCTGCCCACTTGAGCCTCGACAAGCCGAGCTCTATGCCGAATTTCGTAACGAACTAGCTGCAATAATCGTCAAGAAAGGCAAACCGATCCTTGATGATGCCGAAGTTATTCTGAAGCGTCTGCTGCGCCTTGTCCAGATCGCAGCCCACCCAGCACTAGTCGATCATAGCTACTCTGGTACCCCCGGCAAGATTCCAGCCCTTGATTCTCTTGTCCATGAAGCTATTGATGCGCGGGAAAAAATCATTGTTTGGACATCCTTTGCTGATAACGCCGAGAGACTCAGGGAGCATTTTGCTCTTTATGATGCCGAGGTCGTACATGGTGGCCGTAATATGGCCGAGCGAGAAGCATCTCTTATGGCGTTCAAGACCGATCCAGCATGCCGTGTACTTGTAGCCACACCTGGAGCTGCCAAGGAAGGGTTAACCCTAACCGTGGCGAATCATGCAGTTTTTTATGATCGGGTGTTTAGCCTCGACGACTATCTACAGGCACAGGACCGCATTCATAGAATTTCACAAGAACGTCCTTGTTTTGTAACTAACCTAATTGGCGAAAACACGATTGATTCTTGGGTTGATTCGCTTCTTGCAGCCAAGAACCTTGCAGCCAAACTTGGTCAAGGTGACATTGGGCGGAGGACCTACGAAGCCATGATCGACTATCGATTTGGTGACATGCTAAAAGATGTGCTTGGGCTTGAAGGTGAGAATTAATGGAACGCATGGAACAATCCAACGTACAGCCAGAAACAGAGGATATGCTACGCATCAGAGGCCAAGATATTCCGGTTATAACGACAACCATGCGGCATCTACAATTGAAGTTCTTTGTAGACAATCCAAGAATTTACTCTGTCTTGCGTAGGGATAAGAATGTCGAGCCCAGCCAAGAGGACATACAGGCCAAGCTTACTGATATGGAACATGTCAGGGAGCTGATTCAGGACATCCGCCGCGATGGTGGTTTGACCGACCCAATCATCGTTCGTCGAGGGACATGGGAGGTGCTGGAGGGAAACAGCCGTCTTGCCGCCTACCGCCGCTTAGCCGAACTTGACCCCCTAAAGTGGAGCATGATTAAGGTACGTCTGCTTCCCGAAGATGTTGATGACAAGCTGATCCTGGCCTTGCTGGGGCAGTACCACCTCAAGGGCAAAACGGCTTGGCCACCCTTCGAGAAGGCGGGCTTCCTCCACCGTCGCCACATAGAACACAACGTGCCGGTAGACCAGCTAGCACGGGAGGTTGGTGACACCAAAAACCGCGTGGGTCATCTTCTGAAAGTGTATGATTTCATGTTGCATCATGACCAAGATGAGAAGGACCGCTGGAGCTACTATGATGAGTATTTAAAGTCGCAGTTCATCAAAAAAGTACGGAATGACGAACTTGACAAAGTGGTGGTGAAGAATATCACGACTGGTGACATACCGAGGGCCGTCGATGTACGTGACAAGCTTGCTGTGATTTGCAAGATTCCTAAAGTTCTAAAAAAATTCAAATCCGGCAGTTACGATTTTGAAGATGCATATTCAGCGGCAGTTCAAGGCGGGGCTGACAGCACACCCTATATGAAATTGTCAAAGTTTCGCTGTTGGCTGGCTACCAAAGAAGCTACGGATGCGCTCTCTAGAACAAGCGGTGAAACCCGTAAAAAAATTACTTATGAAATGAAAAGACTGAACGCTATCGTACCAAAAGCACTTAAGAATCTGGAATCACAGGACATAGATTAAACAGACCCAGAAATCCAATAATCACGCAAGGAAATACGGAATCATGACAGCACACAAAGACATTTCGGTAATCGAGATTGACTTCGATGTATATCAGAGCATCGTAGCAAGGCAGCGGGGGTTTGATGACTCGCCCAATGCAGTTCTGCGTCGGGTTTTTGACTTGCCAACTGAATCAACAGAACTTGCACCCGGCAATGTTGGGGCAATGATGGAGTTGGAGATTGCCCCGGATAATGTTGAGTTACCGCATGGAACAGAACTGCGGATGGAATATTGGGGCATCCGGCACACCGGCAAGATCCAAAACGGGGAATGGATTATCAAAGGAAAACACGTCAAGTCACCATCAGCTGCTGCCATAGAAGTTGCGGGTGGTGTTTCCTTGAACGGTTGGAAATATTGGTGGGTTAAGCGCCCTAGCGACAAAACCTTTATCCCACTGGAATCACTGAGGTATCAATGATATCTGTATATAATCTTATCCATGTTGCATGTCGGAATGATGGGTTTGATGCCATCAGCGAAGGATATGGCAACGGAAGCAATCAGCTCAATTCCAGAACCTGCTCGTATTGGTCAGTGCAAACTTATCACAACGGGCGCGGTCTCCGTATGGTGAACTCGGAAATCTATAAGTCACTGATCATCTCCAATCTCTATCAAAATCACATAATTCCCATATCAGCAATTTGGTAAAAAATGAGCCTCGTTTCCTGAATTTTTGCAACAAATCCGATCCGACTATGGGCAGTTCCGATCGGTTTCCCGTCACTTCCCCGGCAACAGGCCGCGGGGAAACCAGCGGATGACCACAAGGAGAATGACACCCATGGCGATGTGCCGCATGTGTGCGGCGTTCTGGAGGAGCTGCTGACGGATGGGATTCTCATTGGCCATGATCGACGTCAGCTGATCGACAAGCCAGATGCCGGCCGGCTCGGCCTCGACCCAGGTGAACCAGACGAGAAATCCACCAAGAACGGCACCCCGGTTGTTGCCTGAACCGCCGACGATTGTCATAACCCATATGAGGAAGGTGAATCGCATGGGTTGATACGAAACCGGGGTCAGCTGTCCATCAAGCGTGGTCAGCATGGCACCGGCAATGCCGATAACCATGGAGCCCAGGATGAACACCTGCAGACGGCGGTGGACAACATCCTTGCCAAGAGCACGGGCGGCATCCTCGTTGTCACGAATGGCGAGCATCATGCGTCCCCATGGCGAATTGAGAGATCTCTCCGAGAGCATGATGATCAGGAGCAGGACAAGGAAAAAGAGGCCTGCGTAGCAGAGTTTGACGAAGATGCCCGACAGAGGCGCAATGTCACCACCAAGCCGGTTCGCCAGCGTCATGAACCAGGGGGACTGCTGCAACTCGATTTCAAGGGGAACGGGTCGGGGCAGGCCAATGACGTTCTTGACGCCGCGGGTGAGCCAATCCTCATTCTTGATGATTGCAATCAGAATCTCGGAAATCCCAAGCGTGGCGATTGCCAGATAATCGGATCTGAGGCCAAGTGTGATCCTGCCAATGCACCATGCGGCTCCTGCTGCAAGGAGACCCCCCGCCAGCCATGAGAGCAGGATGGGCAGACCGAGCCCGCCCAGAAACCCCGTCACAGTCGGATTGATTGCCTCGATGGCCTCTGTTGCCGGCAGATAGGTCTGCCGTATGATGATGAGCCCCAGGGCGACAATCAGCGCAACGGTCAGCGTCCGAAGTCTGCGATTGGTGATTTTTTTGCAGGCGATGCGAATGGCAAGCAGAGTGGCGAGAAGGGTCAGTCCTGCCACAAGAAGTCCGGTGCTGCCAGCCTGCCATGCTTCGATGACGGGGGGATGGGAGACAATGACAGCTGCGAGACCGCCGAGGGCGGCAAAGCCCATGATTCCGGCATTGAAGAGCCCGGCATAACCCCACTGGATATTGACTCCCTGGGACATGATGGCGGAGATGAGACAGAGGTTGAGAATTGCCAGGGAAAGGTTCCAGCTCTGGAAGAGACCAACGATCATGAAAAGGCCGAACATGACGGCATAGAGGGAGAAAACGCGGGTCCGGCTGGTGGTCATACCGATTTCCCTGCAAAAAGTCCGGTGGGTCTGATGAGAAGCACGAGGACCAGGATGAGGAAGCTGACTGCAAATTTGTATTCGGTGGAGAGAACCTGCATGAGGGTGCCGGGTTCAAGTCTCTCCGGGAGCAGATAGGCCAGAAAGCGTTTGTAGGCATAGGTCAGGGCGATTTCCGAAAAGGAAACAACGAAACCGCCAAAAAGGGCACCAAGCGGATTGCCAAGACCCCCCACGATGGCTGCAGCGAATGTCGGCAGGAGGAGGGAGAAGTAGACAAAGGGCAGATAGCCCTTGTCGAGACCGTAGAGCACGCCGGCGACAGTTGCGAGAATGGCAACAATCGACCAGGTCAGCATCACGACGATTTCAGGATTGATGCCGGAAAGTTGTGCCAGTTCCTTGTTGTCCGAATAGGCACGCATGGCTTTGCCCGTGCGGGTCCGGTAGAGAAAGATCATCAGGGCAAGAACAAGAAGGGCCGTCACCACCAGCGTGACCACCTGTGTGACGCGAATCGAGAGCCCCTCGGCCAGATCGAAGGCCTCGCGCACATCCCGGGCCCGCACAAGAAACCGCTCGCCATCGGCAAAGTTTCGCTCGCCGGGTCCGAGGACGAGACGGACAATCCCCTGAAGAATAAACATGATGCCAACCGAGGCGATGATCATGGATTCCGGCGCCGCACGCGTGCGGCGCAGGGGTCGATAGATCACACGGTCAAAACAGATCAGGAGGAGCATGGTCAGCAGGCCGGCCAGCGGCAGGGTCAGCAACGCGGTCGGCAGGGGATGAATTGAGATGCCTGCCGCCTGCAGGGTCCATGTGCAAAGGATGGCCGCCATTGCGCCGAATGCCATGGTGTCGCCATGGGCGAAATTGGAAAAGCGCAGAATCCCGTAAACAAGGGTGACGCCGAGTGCGGCCAGTCCCAGCTGGCTGCCGTAGACAAGTGCCGGAACAATGACAAAGTTGCCCAGCAGGACCGCAGCATTCGCAAGGTCAATGCCTGTCACTGGCCCGCTCCCGCTGTTGGCTGTGGAAGATGGTGGGGCGTTTCAGGGTCATGATCCTACCCGCCCAGAAACGACTTGCGCACATCGGGATTGGCGAGGAGGCGTTTGCCGGTATCCTCGTAACGGTTCCGGCCCTGGACCAGAACGTACCCCCGGTTTGCAATCTCGAGAGCGCGCCGCGCATTTTGTTCACAGAGGAGAATGGCAACTCCTGTCCGGGCGATCTCCACAATCATTGCAAAGAGTGTGTCCATGACAATGGGAGAGACGCCAGCGGTGGGTTCATCAAGAAGCAGGAACCTGGGTCGGGTCATCATGGCCCGACCGACAGCGACCTGCTGGCGTTGGCCCCCGGAGAGATTCCCGGCGAGTGTGCTTCGAAGCTCTGACAGGGCCGGAAACATGTCATAGGTGACGCCAAGCGCTTCTGTGAAGCCCGCAGGGTTCCGATAGGCGCCCATCTCCAGGTTTTCCTCAACGGTCAGTGAGGGGAAGATATTGTTGACCTGCGGAACAAAAGCCATTCCGAGCGCAACCCGATCCTGCGCAGCCATGCGGCTGATGTCCCGATCACCGAGCATGACCCGACCCCGGATCAGTTCGACCAGACCGAAGATGGCCTTCATTGCCGTCGACTTGCCGGCACCGTTGGGACCAACGATCACGGAGATTTCTCCCGCATCCACGGCCAGACTGCAGCCATGGCATATGACGGTCTCGCCGTATGCGACTGTCAGATTCTCCGCGACAAGTCCGCTCATGAACCCTCGACATCGCTGGCGGATTTTGCTCCAAGATACGCCTGGATCACGTCCTCGTTCGCCATGATTTCATCCATGGAGCCTTCGGCAAGCAGACGGCCCTCAGCCATACAGATCACCCGATGGCAGAGACGGGAAACAAAAGCCATATCGTGCTCAATCAGAAAGAATGTGACCCCCTGGTGTTCGTTCATATGCCGGATCGAGTCACCAATTTTTTTCAGAAGTGTTCGATTGACTCCGGCACCGATTTCATCAAGAAAGACCAGCGATGCCCTGGTCATCATCGTGCGGCCCAGCTCGAGAAGTTTTTTCTGCCCACCGGAGAGTTTGCCGGCCGGCAAATCGGCAACAGGGTCAAGATCGAGAAAACCGATGATTTCATCGGCCTGCGTGCGCAGCATCGCCTCCTCGCGGTTGATGCGATGACGGTTGATCCAGCTCTGAACAATTCGTTCGCCGGACTGCTGTGCCGGCACGACCATCAGATTCTCCCGCACCGTCAGTGATGAGAACTCATGGGCAATCTGGAAGGTTCGAACTGCCCCTTTGGCAAACAGCCGGTGCGGAGGCAGGGCGGTGATATCATGGCCAGCGAGGCGAACCTGGCCCGCCTGCGGCTGACAAAATCCGGTTATGGTATTGAAGAGCGTTGTCTTGCCGGCACCATTGGGGCCAATCAGACCGGTGATTGTTCCTGCCTCAACATGCAATGAAACATCACTGACGGCAACAGAATCACCAAACTGGACACGGATTCTCTCAATGTCCAACATGACGCGGAGTGCCATCCCGCACCGGCCTGACCATCGTCAGGCCGGTGCAGTGTGTGTCTTGCGGACTAGCGGAAGCGGACCGTCGTAATCGTCCCGTCCCTGATCTCGACCTCGCGGTAATTGCCGGCCGGCTCTCCACTGCCAATCAGTTCAACTGCCGAGGCGCCAACGTAATTGACGCAACCCCCCCCAGCGACAATGGTGAGTGCCTTTCCTAGATCAACCTGCTAGATTTCCTCACCGGGTGCG
>JAPOSK010000530.1 GCA_026709725.1 Paracoccaceae bacterium
CTCATCAATGAGAACCACCTGACCACCCCGCACGATGTACTCCCGGTCCCGATTGAAGCACTTGTGCGCCCGCAAGGCCTGGGTGACATGGTGAACAAGTGTGGCTGACTCGGGGTCGTAGAGTGATGCATTGCTGCGGAGAAGATCCCGGCTGCGGAGAATCTCTTCAAGATGCTCATTGCCGGTATCCGTGAGCGTGACGTTTCTGGTCTTTTCATCCAGGACATAATCCTCCTCCACAACCTCAAGCATCAGGCTGTCGATGGTCTGGTAGAGTTCGGAGCGGTCTTCTGCCGGCCCGGAAATCACCAGCGGCGTGCGGGCCTCATCGATAAGGATTGAGTCAACCTCATCGACAATGGCGAAATCATGACCGCGCTGCACCATGAGATCCAGTGAGGGAACCATGTTGTCGCGAAGATAGTCAAACCCCAGCTCGTTGTTCGTCGCATAGGTCACATCGCAGGCATAGGCCTGGCGCTTCTCCTCACGACCCATATCGGGGACTGCCACGCCAACGGAGATGCCGAGGGTGGAATAGACCTTTCCCATCCAGTCCGCATCCCGTCGGGCGAGGTAGTCATTGACCGTCACGATGTGAACATTCTTGCCCGCCAGGGCATTCAGATAGGCAGGCAGGGTTGCCACAAGCGTCTTGCCCTCACCCGTCTTCATTTCCGCAATGTTTCCCTGATGGAGGAAGATCCCCCCCATCATCTGCACATCGAATATACGCAGACCGAGGGCCTGTTTGCCCGCTTCCCGTGTCAGGGCGAATGCTTCGGGCAGCAGGGCATCCATGGACTCCCCCTGTGCCAGACGGCTGCGAAACGATTCCGTCTTCTGGCGCATTTCATCGGCAGTCAGCCCATCGTATTCGGCTTCCAGCCGATTGATCTTCTCGACAGAGGGTGCAACCGACCTGAGTTTGCGGTTGTTGTATGACCCGAAGACCTTTTTGGCAAGGTTGCCAATACGCATCATAGACCTGGTTGAACTCCGCACTGTTTTCGACTGCAATGTCACTGAACGATCAGGGATGTTGGCAGCGGCAGGCACATACCAGATACCCATCCTGCCTGCCAGCAAGATTGTTCCGACCGCATATCACCCGAATGGCATGATCGAACAGGAGCATGCGCGAACGGGGAAGCGCAACCACCGCCTCGTAATCGGAAGGAGTTGCTCAGACAGATGACAATCAGCCCAGCCCCCATGATTCGATGCCTGCCCCGAACATGGGAAATCGGGGTGCTGGAGAGAGAATCCGCCAGGATAGTGCGGCATGTGCCTGCCGCACAGAAAAGCGTCGGAACAGCCTGCCCCGCCCTGAGCACGGTCACGAATTTGCATTTTAATCAATTGCGTGTCTATTGTGGGACAAAGGCATGGATGGAATACTGGAAGCATATGCTACAAGGTGTCCTTATAACTGCACTTGGATGCGGTTCCCTTCTGGCAGCCATCGCTGCAAACTTTGCCCGTGACATCGCCTATATGGTGAATGCACTGACGGTCATGGTCGTCCTCTTCGGCCTGTTCATCTGGATGATTCGGCGCGTGGGGGAGCCAGCCAGACCGCAACCGGTCGGCTATGCGGACGGAGTGATACGAGCCGGGGTTGTCGCAACAGCACTCTGGGGTGTCGTCGGTATGCTGGTCGGTGTTGTCATCGCCCTCCAGCTCACATTTCCACAACTCAATATTGAATGGGGTGATGGCTTTCTGAACTTTGGGCGCCTGCGACCATTGCATACATCGGCTGTTATCTTCGCATTCGGTGGCAATGCCCTTCTCTGCACATCATTTTATGTTGTGCAACGAACATCAGCGGTTCGTCTTTGGGGCGGGAATCTTGCCTGGTTCGTCTTCTGGGGCTACCAGCTGGTCATTGTGCTGGCGGCCACCGGTTATCTGCTGGGCGCAACCCAGTCCAAGGAATACGCTGAACCTGAATGGTATGTTGATCTCTGGCTGACCGTTGTCTGGGTGGCCTATCTCGCCGTCTTCCTCGGCACGATCATAAAGCGCAGGGAGCCGCATATCTATGTGGCGAACTGGTTCTTCCTCGCCTTCATCATCACGATCGCCATGCTCCATGTCGTGAACAACATCAGCATCCCGGTCTCAATCCTGGGATCCAAGTCTGTGCAACTCTTTGCCGGCGTTCAGGATGCCATGACCCAATGGTGGTATGCCCACAACGCTGTTGGCTTCTTCCTTACCGCAGGCTTCCTCGGAATGATGTATTATTTCGTGCCGAAACAGGCTGAGCGACCGGTCTACAGCTACAAGCTGTCCATCGTGCATTTCTGGTCCCTGATCTTCATGTACATGTGGGCCGGACCACACCATCTGCATTACACCGCGCTTCCAGACTGGGCATCCACGCTGGGCATGGTCTTCTCCGTCATGCTCTGGATGCCCTCCTGGGGCGGCATGATCAACGGGCTGATGACGCTGTCGGGTGTCTGGGACAAGATTCGCACGGATCCGATCATCCGCATGATGGTGGCATCTCTGGCGTTCTATGGCATGGCAACATTCGAGGGGCCCATGATGTCAATCAAGGCGGTCAATTCCCTCAGTCACTATACGGACTGGACGATTGGACATGTGCATTCCGCTGCTCTTGGCTGGAATGGATTGATCACTTTCGCCTGTCTCTACTTCCTTGTCCCCAAATTGTGGAACAGGAAACAGTTGTGGTCACTGAACCTGGTGAACTGGCATTTCTGGCTGGCGATGGTGGGGATCGTATTCTACGCTGCCTCCATGTGGGTCACCGGCATCATGGAGGGGCTGCTGTGGCGGGAAGTTGACCAGAATGGCTTCCTGATCAATTCCTTTGCCGACACAGTCGCCGCCAAATATCCGATGTATCTGGTTCGGACCCTTGGTGGACTTCTTTACCTGCTGGGAGCCGTCCTGATGTGTTACAACCTCTGGAAGACCATCGTGAGCGGTGAGGCCAGGGAGAAGGCTGACACGCCGATGTCAATCACCGGGACCGCAGGTGCGGTATCATGAGTTTCCTGCGGCGACACCGTATTCTTGAGCGGCACGCAACACTGCTGCTGATCACCAGTTTTCTGGTTGTTTCAATCGGCGGGCTGGTTGAGATTGTGCCGTTGTTCTACCTCGAAAATACAATCGAAAAGGTCAAGGGTGTCCGGCCCTATTCACCGTTGGAGCTGACCGGTCGGGATATCTATATCCGTGAGGGCTGCTATGTCTGCCACAGCCAGATGATTCGCCCGCTTCGTGACGAAATCGAACGCTATGGTCACTACTCTCTGGCGGCCGAGTCGATGTATGACCATCCCTTTCAATGGGGTTCCAAGCGTACAGGTCCCGATCTTGCCCGTGTTGGTGGCCGGTATTCCGATGAATGGCATGTGCTCCATTTTACAGACCCGCAATCTGTCGTGCCCGAGTCCATCATGCCCAAATACAGTTTCCTGCTCGATAACCGCATTGATGCGAGATATATTGAGGACCGCCTGAAGGCAGAGCGACGGGTTGGCGTCCCCTACACAGAAGAGATGGTGGCGAATGCCAGTGCCGATTTCACGGCCCAGGCAGACCCGGATGCCGACTGGGAAGGGTTGCTGGAGCGCTACCCGGGTGCCCAGACCCGGAATTTCGACGGGCAGGCACGACTCACCGAGATGGACGCGCTGATTGCCTACATGCAGATGCTGGGAACGCTGGTTGATTTTTCAACCTTCAACCCTGATACCAACCGTTGAGCTTGACTGATGGAAACATACACTCTGCTCCGGGAGTTCGCTGACAGCTGGGCCCTTCTGGCACTTTTTCTGTGTTTTCTGGTTGTCGTCATCTACACATTCCGGCGTTCGAGCAAAACCCTGCACAGGCAGAGTGCTGAAATTCCCTTCCGGCATGAAGATGCGCCGGCTTCGGAGACCGAGAGCGGGGGTTCATGATGGGCGAAAAACAGGATCCGAAGACAGCTGAACCGGAAACAACCGGTCATGTCTGGGACGGCATCAGAGAGTATAACAATCCGATGCCCCGCTGGTGGCTCTGGACCCTGTATGCCACCATTGTCTGGGGGATTGGCTACATGATCCTCTATCCGGCCTGGCCACTTGTTTCCCAGGCAACGCCCGGGCTCCTCGGATACTCGTCCCGTGGCGAGCTGGCACACACCCTCGAAGAGTTCAATGAGAGAAATGCACCGCTTGATGCAGCACTCGTGACAGCGGAACTCGCGGATGTCCATGCGGATGCCAATCTGATGGAATATGCCCTGCGGGGGGGTGCCGCCGTCTATCAGGCGCATTGTTCACAGTGCCATGGTTCGGGTGGCAACGGTGCTGTTGGCTACCCGAATCTGCTCGACGACGACTGGCTGTGGGGTGGCTCACTTGAGGATATCCGCTACACGGTTGTGCACGGGATTCGCAATGATGCCGATGAGGGAGCACGGTTTTCACAGATGCCGGCCTACGGTGAGTTCATGGAAGATGAGCAGATTGATGGCGTTGTGCACTATGTCCTGTCGCTATCGGGTCAGGATCATGATCCGTATGCGCTGAGTTTGGGCGCGATCGTCTATGCCGAAAACTGTGTGTCATGCCATGGCGAGGACGGACGCGGCAATCAGGCTGAGGGAGCACCGAATCTCACCGACCCCATCTGGCTGTATGGCGGCAGTGAGGATGCAATCCGGGAATCCGTGGCCTACAGTCGTCATGGTGTCATGCCCAACTGGAACACACGGCTGACTGAAGCACAAATTCGGCAGGTTGCCATCTATGTCCACCAGCTTGGAGGTGGTGAATAACGGCGATGGAAGACTCCATGGCTGGCTGGCTGCTCTGGTGTCGGCACAGTGTTGCCCGATCCGATCCTGACAGTTTCAGCCCATGAATACTGCTGAGACTGAACCCCCGCGGCTCTATGCACCCCGCGAACCGATCTTTCCCCGGCGTGTTGCCGGTATGTTCCGCACCGTCAAGTGGTGGCTGCTCGGGATCCTGCTCGGAATTTATTACATCGTCCCCTGGATCCGCTGGGACCGTGGGGATGCGCTTCCCGATCAGGCCGTGCTGGTTGATTTGGCCCATCGACGGTTTTTCTTCTTCTGGATCGAGATCTGGCCTCACGAATTCTATTTTGTGGGTGCTCTCCTCATCATGGCCGGTTTGGGTCTCTTCCTGTTCACCTCGGTCTTTGGCCGGGTCTGGTGCGGCTATGCCTGCCCCCAGACAATCTGGACCGACCTCTTTATCCTGGTCGAGCGCTGGATAGAGGGTGACCGCAATCGACGGATCAAGCTCTGGAAGAGTCCGATGACGGTCACCAAGGCGCGCCTGCGCGTGACCAAGTGGGCGGTCTGGCTCCTGATCTCCGTTGCCACCGGCGGCGCCTGGATCTTCTACTTTGCCGATGCACCGACGCTGCTGGTCAATTTTGCCACTCTGCAGGCCCATCCGATTGCCTATTCGACCGTCGGCATCCTGACTGCGACAACCTTTGTCCTCGGAGGATTCATGCGTGAACAGGTCTGCACCTACATGTGCCCCTGGCCCCGCATTCAGGCCGCCATGATGGATGAAAACTCGCTGACAGTCGCCTATCGAAGCTGGCGGGGTGAACCGCGGGGCAAGCACCGCAAGGCCCATGGCAGCTCAGATCTGGGAGACTGCATCGACTGCAATGCCTGCGTTGCCGTCTGTCCGGTCGGTATTGATATCCGGGATGGACACCAGGTCGAATGCATTGGCTGCGCTCTTTGCATTGATGCCTGTGATGACGTCATGACCCGCATCGGGAAACCGCGTGGCCTGATCGACTACATGACCCTCGTTGACGAAAACCTCCAGACAACGCAGAGTACCATGAAAGACCTCATCCGTCGTCTGTTCCGTCTGCGAGTCATTCTCTATACACTGCTCTGGTGCGGACTCGGCGTCGCGATTCTGGTCGCCCTGCTCAATCGACCCGAAATTGAGTTCTCCATCGCTCCGATCCGAAGCCCGCTCTATGTCACAATGAGCGACGGCTCGATCCGCAACAGCTATATCGTCCGCGTCCAGAATCGAAATGGCGAGGCGAGACAGTTCCGGATTGGTCTGGCAGGCGAGACCGCACTGACCATTCGGGTGGAGGGTGTCGATAATCTCACCACCACGATCCCGGCTGACAGGACTGGTATCAAGCGTGTTCATGTCACAGCACCGGCTGGCAGCGACGCTGCAACTGCCGGCCAACTGGATATCGATATGGTGGTTGAAGACACGACCACTGCGGCGAGTGCGATCAAATCAACCAGTTTCCACGGAGCAGGATCATGAGCGACAGAACACTCCGGGGACAGCATGTCTTTTTGATGATCGCCGGTGCGTTTGGCATCATTGTCATCGTCAACATCGTTATGGCCTTTGCCGCCATTCGTACATTCCCCGGCATGGAGGTCCGCAACAGCTACATTGCCAGTCAGACATTTGAAAGGGACCGAACCCGGCAGGAACAGCTTGGCTGGCAGGCATCCGCGGACTATGACGGTTCAATACTCACGATCACTGTTGCTGCGGCTGATGGAGTCCCGGCCGAGGTGGTTGATTTCTCCGCCCGGATCCAGCGGCCCACCCATCAGTTGAGCGACCGGATGCCCGAATACATCTTCGACGGCACTCATCACCGGGCCCGCATCACTCTCAAACCCGGAACCTGGAATATTCATGTGACCGGATCCGACAGGGCCGGACTGCCCTTTCGCCAAAAACTTTCACTCTGGGTTACAGACCGTCAGGGCTGACCCCGGACCAACCGTTCGCAGAGAGCATGATCGCGCTGGATTCATCGTCTGAAGCGGCGAGGACGGGAGAGTTTCTCTTCGGGGTCCAGGACATGCACTGTGCCGGTTGCATTTCCGCCCTTGAACGCGCGCTTTCCGCGCTGCCTGAAGTCGTGTCGGTTCGGGTCAATCTGACCAACCGGCGAATACGGATTCTGGCAGACACCGAAACCGAACCCGAGCGGCTTGCACAATGCATCAGGGAGACCGGATACACACCAATCCAGCTTGATGCGGACTCCATACGCCTTGTCTCAACAACCCCGCAGTCGCAGGGGCTTCTGGTCCGGCTTGGCATCGCCGGCTTCGGCTTTGCCAATGTCATGATCTATTCCGTTGTCGTCTGGTCCGGCGCCGAGGGGACGACCCGTGATCTCATGCATTGGCTCTCTGCCTTTGTGGCACTGCCTGTCATCGCCTATGCCGCGCAACCGTTCTTCCTGAGCGCATTGCGGGTTCTCAGGAACTTCAGACTGAACATGGATGTTCCGATTTCACTCGCCATCATCCTCGCATCCGGTCAATCGCTCTTTGAGACAGCCCAAAGCGGTCAGCATGCCTATTTTGACGCGGCTCTGGCTCTGGTCTTTTTTCTGTTGTCCGGACGGTATCTGGATCTTCAGACCCGAATGACAGCCCGCTCAGCAGCAGCCCAACTGTCCGCCATTGAACCGGACACGACAACAACCCTTGCCGAGGGGAAAGAGGTCAACAGGCCAATCGGCGAGATCACCGAGGGAGCAACGATTATCGTGCGATCCGGTGACCGAATTCCGCTTGATGGCGAGATCACCACCGGCAGTGGTGACCTCGACAACTCATTCCTGACAGGCGAAAGCCGACCCGAATCCGTCAAGCAGGGTGACCAGGTTGTGGCGGGTCAGTTCATCCACACAGGGCGTCTTGAGATCAAGGTGACACGCAGCAGTGCGAACTCCTCACTCCGGCGCCTGGTCAAGATGATCGAACTCGCCGAATCGGCCCGGAACCGATACACGACACTTGCTGATCGGGCTGCATCAATCTATGCACCCGCCGTCCACCTTCTCGCCCTGCTTGGATTTTTCGGCTGGCTCACTGCAACCGGTGACACAAGACTTTCCATCAATATTGCCGTCGCCATCCTGATCATTACATGCCCCTGTGCTCTCGGTTTGGCAGTCCCGGCCGTCTCCGCTGCAACCACAGGTCGATTCTTTCGCTCCAATCTCCTCATCAAGGATCCCGACGCACTCGAAAAACTCGCGGGAGTCCGAAGAGCTGTTCTCGACAAGACCGGCACACTGACCCTCGGCATCCCGATCATTGACAGGGTCAGCGGCATTCACCCGCAGGCCCTTGCTGTTGCGGGTGCTCTTGCGGCCAGCTCCCGGCATCCTTATGCCCAGGCGATCCACAACCATGTGATGGAATCGGCAATCCCGCTCGCGACCCTTGACAAGGTCGTGGAAATCCCCGGGTCCGGCATCACCGGCATCTGGAACGATCAGGAAGTCCGACTGGGGCGGTCCGACTGGGTTGGCGCGGGATCGACCGGCCACTCAGCCACATGGTTGCGGCTCGGGGGGGATGTGTTTCATGAATTCCGCTTCATTGACCGGATCCGATCCGGAACCCGTGAGTGCATCAAGGGTCTTCAGGACCTCGGTATTGAGACCATTCTCATGTCCGGCGACACCGAGGAAGCGGTCAGGGCCCTCGCCGACACACTGGACATTGATCAGTGGTTCGCAACTGCCCGACCGGAGGACAAGATGGCCATGATTGACAAGCTGACCCGGCAGGACGGAATGACCCTGATGGTTGGTGATGGCATCAATGATGCCGCTGCCATGGCCCGGTCTGACATTTCCATCACGCCCTCATCCGCGCTTGATGTCACCCGTGTTGCCGCCAGCGTGGTGCTTGTCGGTGATGATGTCAGTCGCATTCCTGAAGCAATTCACCTGGCCCGGCTCGCCAAACGGCGCGTGCTGGAGAACTTTACCATCGCCGGTTGCTACAATGCGGTTGCCGTCCCGCTGGCCATGGCCGGTCTTGCCACCCCACTGGCCGCTGCGATCGCCATGTCAACCTCATCAATCGCTGTCACTCTCAACTCCATGCGCATGCGGTGACATGGAAAGTATCATTCCCCTTATCACGGTGACTCTGCTGGGCGGGCTGCTCTGGCTGGTCATCATGGTCTGGGCCATCCGCAATCACCAGTACAGCGACCCCGAAGGGGACGCCCACCGGATTCTGCAGACAGACTATGACGATGAACCCGGAGACCCTTCGGCCTGATCCTGGCCTTCGATCCGACTTTCGCATGGCAGATCGGACACGCTTGCATTATTCATGCGTCTGATCTGAGGATCACATTCCGCGGCAACCAGACACCATTCACATATGAAATACAACACCCTTGGACGAACAGAGATTCTGGTCAGCGAGTTGTGTCTGGGCACCATGACCTACGGGACCCAGACATCTGAAGACGATGCGTTTCGCCAGATGGACATGGCGATTGACCACGGAATCAATATCTTCGATACAGCTGAACTCTATCCGGTCAATCCCATCAGCAGGAATACCGTCGGCGATTCAGAGCGGATCGTTGGCAACTGGCTCAAAAAATCCGGCAAACGCAACGATGTTCTCATTGCGACCAAGATTGCCGGCGAGGGGATGCAACTGATCCGCAATGGTGAACCCATAACAGCCCATACACTGAATCGGGCAATCGAGGGATCCCTTCAGCGTCTGCAGATCGGGACCATTGATCTTTACCAGCTGCACTGGCCCAACCGGGGCTCCTACATGTTCCGGAAAAACTGGACCTACGATCCGTCAGGACAGAAGACCGATGACACACTGGCAAATATGGAGGAGGTTCTCGCCGCTCTGCAGGGTCTGCGGGACCAGGGCAAGGTCCGCCATTTCGGACTTTCCAACGAAAGTGCCTGGGGGACTGCACAATGGCTGCGTCTTGCACAGGCAAACAACTGGCCCCGGATGCAATCAATCCAGAACGAGTACAGCCTGCTTTGCCGCCTTTTTGATACCGACCTGGCCGAATTGGCACACAATGAAAAGATCGGTCTGTTGGCGTATTCCCCTCTGGCAACCGGCATTCTGACCGGCAAATACCAGAACGGTCGGATCCCTCCTGCCTCACGCCGGGAACACTCGCACAATCTTGGCAACAGGGCCACCGACCGGGCCTGGCAGGCCGTGGATGCCTATCTTGACCTCGCCAATCGCTTCGAGGTCGCCCTCCCGCATCTTGCCCTCGCCTGGTGTCGTGCACGCCCCTTCATGACATCAGCCATTTTCGGCGCAACCACCACCGAACAGCTCACATTCCTTCTCGACTCTGTGGATGTTCATCTTGATGATGCCTGCCTGGCGGAAATCGATGCAGTCAACCGCACAATCCCCATGCCCTTCTGAGTCCTGTTGACAACGGGATCACCCCCGCCACCAGAACCATGAAGGCCGGGGTGATCCTCGGGCAGGAAGTCAGAGACCGCTGGCAGCAACAGGAACGGCGCGTTGCCCGGAATGTCCCGTGTTTTGGCATGGAAGACTCCCGCTCTGCCCGACATGAAACCCATGGCGGTTTTTTTTATGGAACTGATCCGGCCAGGCATGGAGATTCAGTTCCGGATGACGGCCCTGGTACCACCCCTTCCATCCCAACAACGGTTTTGCAGCAGGTTGTGAAGACTGATAACGGGCACCTTATGGGTGAAGAATCATCAATATTCGACGAAATGGCTGGCAAGGCCGGAGGTCTTCGCAGGCCTTATGAATCATATCGAAATTGGTTTGATGGTGAGAATCTGAGCGATTTGCGTCGGAAATCGTCAGAAGCGGAGCTGTTCTTCCGACGGACGGGCATCACTTTCAATGTCTACGGCGATGACGCAGCGGATGAGCGTCTTATACCTTTTGACATCGTGCCACGGATCCTGTCGCAGACGGAATGGACACGAATCACAAAGGGAATTGAGCAGCGTGTTCGCGCCATCAATGCGTTTCTCTATGACATTTACCACCGACAGGAAATCCTGAAAGCCGGTCGGGTCCCGGTCGAACTGATCGCGAGAAATCCGGCCTTTTTGCCTCGGATGGTCGGTGCATCCCCGCCCGGCAATGTTTACACCCATGTTGTTGGAATTGATATCGTACGAACGGCTGAGGATGAGTTCTTCGTCCTTGAGGACAATGCCCGCACCCCGTCCGGGGTCTCCTATATGCTGGAAAATCGTGAAACGATGCTCCAGATGTTCCCCGAGTTGTTCACACGGATCAAGGTCCAGCCGATACAGGATTACCCCACAAACCTGCTTCGATCCCTGACCGCAACAGCACCCCGCAACTGCACCGGTGAGTGCACCGTGGCCGTCCTGACACCCGGCGTCCACAACTCTGCCTACTTCGAGCATATCTTTCTCGCAGACGGTATGGGTGTCGATCTGGTTGAGGGATCGGATCTGCGCGTTGTTGATGGCAAGATCGCCATGCGGACAACGGAAGGCTACAAGGCCATTGATGTGCTCTACCGCCGAATTGATGATGAGTTTCTTGATCCGCTGAATTTCAGTCCGGACAGCATGCTGGGCATTCCGGGTATCATGGACATCTATCGGGCTGGCGGCATCACACTTGCCAACGCCCCCGGGACGGGCATCGCTGATGACAAGGCCATCTACAGTTACATGCCCGATATCGTTGAGTTCTACACGGGCGAGAAGGCACTGCTCAAGAATGTCCCAACCTGGCGGTGCGCCGAACCGGAAGCCCTGGCTTATGTCGTGGATCACCTTGAGGAGCTGGTCGTCAAGGAGGTGCATGGATCAGGCGGTTACGGCATGCTTGTCGGACCGGCGGCATCGAAGCGGGAACGGGCTGCCTTTACCCGTAAACTGCAAGCCAGGCCCATGAACTATATCGCACAGCCAACACTTGCCCTGTCTACGGTCCCGATACTGACCGAGAAGGGTTTGGCTCCCCGTCATGTTGATCTGCGGCCATTTGTTCTGGTGTCACCACAACAGATTACCATCACTCCGGGAGGCCTGACCCGTGTTGCACTGAAACAGGGATCGCTCGTCGTCAATTCAAGTCAGGGTGGCGGCACCAAAGACACCTGGGTTTTGGGAGACTGACATGCTCGGCAAGACCGCAGGGGGTTTGTTCTGGATGTTTCGCTATCTTGAGCGTTCGGAAAACACCGCTCGACTGATCGAAACCGGTTTACGGATAGGCATGACCCGATCAGTGGGAACGCATGATGAGTGGCAGAGCGTCCTGCGAACCGCTGCTGTCGAGAAACTCTACAGGGACCGGCACCCAACGCTTGAGACCGGAAAAGCGATCGACTTTCTTTTGCGTGATCCTGCGAACCCCTCGTCTGTAATGTCAGCCATCTCCACCGCTCGCCAGAATGCCCGTCTCGTTCGGACCGCCATCACCCGAGAGGTTTGGGGAGCTGTCAATGACACCTATCTGATCTTGCAGCAGGCTCTGAAGAATCCGGTTTCCACTCGTAATCTGAACGAGGTCCTGGACACCATCCGACAACAATCGGCTCTCGTTCGTGGTGCCACACACGGAACCATGTTGCGCAGCGACCGCTTTGATTTCTGCCGACTGGGCACATTTCTGGAACGGGCGGACAACACAGCCCGGATCCTGGATGTGAAATACTATGTTCTTTTGCCATCTGTCGGTCAGATCGGCTCAAACCTTGACAATGTCCAGTGGGAAACAATTTTGCGCTCAGTGGCCGGCCAGCGATCCTATCGTTGGGTGAACCAGGGTGAAACAACACCCATTGGAATTGCCAACTTCCTGATTTTCGATGGTCGCATGCCCCGGAGTCTGACGTATTCCGTGCGCAAGATTGACGCCAACATGGCCTATCTTGAAGAGGCTTATGGTGTGCGGCATGCATCCCATGATATGTCCGCGCAGTTGATGGAACGGCTTGAGACGGAGACGATCGATTCTGTGTTTGATTACGGGTTGCATGAATTCATCTGTGAATTCCTGAACGATATTGCCGGCCTGGGTCGTCAGATCGAACGCGATTACCGGTTTCTGGAGTAACCCCGTGCGGCTCGCTATCTCACACACCACAACATATCGATTTGACGATGCACCGGAGTACGGGTTGCAGCAGCTCCGCATGACCCCCAAGCGCAGTGCCGGCCAGAAGGTTGTGGAGTGGGACATGATGATTGATGGCGGTGTGACGCACACTGTCTACACCGACCACAACAACAACCGCGTTACGCTTGTGTCATTTGACACCAGGGCAAACACGCTGGCTGTCCAGTGCAAGGGAATCGTGGAAACAGTGGATGCCAATGGAGTTATTGGTCGCCATGGAGGATTCGCACCCCTTTGGTACTTTCAGACGCCAACCGACCTCACCCGCATCGGGACCGGGGTTCGGCGGATCGTGGACAAGGTCAACGAAAGTGCATCCGATGAGATTTCGCGATTTCATGCACTCGCCGAAACAATTCTGTCCGAGGTAACCTACAAAACAGATGTCACGACAACATCAACCTCAGCCGAAGAGGCCATCAGGCAGGGAAGTGGTGTTTGCCAGGATCATGCCCACATCTTCCTTGCCGCTGCACGCGCCATGGGTCGACCGGCACGCTATGTTTCCGGCTACCTCCTGATCAAGGACCGCGTCGACCAGTACGCCAGTCATGCCTGGGCCGAGGTCCATATTGATAACCTTGGCTGGCTGGGCTTTGATGTATCAAACGGGATCTCGCCGGATGACAGATATGTCCGTGTTGCCACCGGTCTTGACTATCAGGATGCTGCTCCCGTCTCGGGACTGCGATTTGGCAGTGGTGGTGAAGCCATGGCCATTGACATCCAGGTCCAGCAGTCACGACAACCCAGGCATCCGGCTGCATCACGAGACTGACATGACCTACTGCGTGGCATTGAAGCTCAGGAAGGGTCTGGTCATGGTGTCTGATACGCGCACAAATGCCGGTATCGACAATATCAGTATTTTCCGCAAAATGTTCCACTGGGAGCGCAGGGATGAACGTTCGATGACCTTGATGTCAGCTGGAGATTTGGCCACCCCAAAAGCCGTGGTCGGTTCCCGGACGGACCGGTCGGGAGGGGC
>JAPOSK010000174.1 GCA_026709725.1 Paracoccaceae bacterium
TCACTGAGGGGATTCATTCCGGTCGCATGCGCTCCTCCGCAGCGGCGGGTGGTATCCGACTTTTGTTGCATGCAGGCCTGGGCCGCAGACAGGTTCAGGATGCCGCACTCGCAGTGATGATTTCCTCGACAAGCTGCATATCGACATCGCTCGTTGCGAATGCCGCCCCGATTGCCCTCACAAGAATGAATTGCGGTTTGCCATTCCGGATTTTTTTATCCTGGGCCATGGCAGCAAGCACGGACCCGATGTCCGGGAGCCTGCCCTGAATCTGGCTGATCCGGGTCGGCAGGCCAAAGGATGCAATGTGATCACGAACGCGCAGGAGGTCTTTCTGTGGACACAGCCCCATCCGAACGGATGTCTCGAAGGCCAGCACGCAGCCAAGTGCCACAGCCTCCCCGTGCAACAGTCGACCGGCGTAACCGGTTGCTGATTCGAGGGCGTGTCCAAACGTGTGACCAAGATTGAGAGTGGCCCGCTCCCCATGTTCAAATGTGTCGGCAGCGACAATGTCTGCCTTCATGTGACAGGATCTCTCAATGATCGTTGCGAGATAATCATCGTCAAGGGCACGGAGCGACTCCTGTCGGCTATCAAGCATGTCAAAAAAATCAGCATCACCAAGCAGACCGTATTTTATCACTTCGCCATAGCCGGCCCGCAGGTTGCGCCAGGACAGACTCGCAAGCGACGCATAATCACAGATGACGGCACTGGGTTGATGAAACGTGCCGATGAGATTTTTGCCCTGCGATGAGTTGATCCCTGTCTTGCCGCCCACGGCGCTGTCGACCTGCGCCAGCAGTGTGGTCGGGACCTGGATACAGGCAAGGCCCCGTCGCGTGATCGAGGCTGCGAATCCGGTCAGATCTCCGATCACACCGCCGCCCAGGGCGATGACGGTCCCCAGACGGTCGAGATGCAGGCTGAGCAACCACTCAACCACCTGCTGCAGCGATGACCAGTCCTTGGTCCCTTCACCGGCCGGCATGATGAGATGATCACATCGGATGCCTTCTTCTGCAAAACCGCCCAGCACACATGGCAGGTGATGCTCGGCCACCGCTTCATCGGTGACAATTGCCGTTCGCCGACCCCTGATCAATGATCCGGCCAATGGGCCAATACGCGCAAGCAGACCTGTACCGATCAGGATATCGTACCGGTGGTCCGGCAGTGTTACAGTCACGGTGCGGATCATGGCATGGACTCCACCCTCAAGGACTCCCCTTCCCTGTCACACGGAAAACAATTCGTTGCATATGCGTTCAGCAAGGGCAACGGGCCGTTCCGGGCCCTCAACATGGATCTCTCGCGTCGCCAGAGCATAGAGTGCATGACGGCACCTGGACAGCGCACGAAGGCGGCGCTGCCCATCCGGGCCGGCAATGAGAGGACGGTGTGTCTCGCGTGCCACGCGCTGCCAGAGGATGCAAGGTCGGGTCGCGAGGTAGATGGAAACGCCTGTCCGTGCAATCAGCCGGCGGTTGATACCGGCAAGAAAAGCCCCACCACCAGTGGCAATGACAGCCGGAGGGTGGCGCAGCATGCGGGCAAGCATGCGGGTCTCAAGATGGCGGAAGACCTGTTCACCATCCTTGCTGAAGATGGAGGCAATGGTCTGCCCGTATTGACCTTCGATTGCGTCATCAAGGTCAAAAAAACGACGACCGGTGCGCCTGGCAAGCATCCGGCCAATGCGACTCTTGCCTGCCCCCATCATTCCGACGAGGACAATGTGTGATGTGTCAGGTGACACAATTGCAGCGCTGGTTTGGTGTCATCAGGACCCCGCCACCCGACTGGTTGCCAGGGTCTTGCGATTCCGCATCATGACAGTAGTAACAGATATGGTCGAGCAAGAGGAGATCCAGCGGAATGCGGGTCCGTATATGAAAGTCAGGATTGTCATCATCATTGCGGCATTCATGCTATTGGTGGCCCTCATCGCGTATAGCCTCTTTAGTGACCCGTCACCACCGGGCCAGGCGATTGAGATCGAGATTCCCTATCCCGCACCGGCAGATGCATCCTGAACACGCCCTGATGGGGTGTGTTGCCGGCACCCTGCTTCTGATTCTCGCACCCGTCCATGCCGCCGGTCAGGAGGGTGGTGAGGGTTCGACCTCAATTCCGCCGGTGATCGGGGAGCCGCCTCCGTTTTCCCGGATGCCCCCGGTTGCAGAAGAGCCCCTGATTATCCAGGACTATCTGGATGCCATCTCGCTGGATACAATTGGCCTTATCGGCCCGGAATCGAGCCCGCTCCCCACCGAACTCTGGCATCGCTCCAGGACAGAGGATCTCGCCGCCCTTTTCGCGCGCCAGACCGCTGCTCTCCCGGCAAGTCTGCTGGAAATCCTCTATCTCCTGTTATTGACAGAAACGTCAAGACCCGGGATCGGTGCTGGAGATGGCAGACTGCTGGCCGCCCGCCTTGACAGCCTGCTGACGCTCGGGGCCGTCGATCAGGCGCAGGCCCTCTTCGGTATCATTGGCCCGAACAGGCCCGCGTTCTATTCACGCTGGCGTGATCTTGCGCTTTTGGATGGTGACGTGCTTGAGGTCTGCAACAGGCTTCTCGTTCGCTCCTCCCTCTCGTCTGCACTCGTGGATCATATTTACTGCAACCATGCCACAGGCAATACCGGGCAGGCTCAAAATCTCATGGCTGTCGCTCGCTCAATGGAGAGCCTTTCATCTGATGAGGAGATGATCCTGAACCTGCTCTTTGCTCCGGCAGAGACCCATGCTCCCGGAGCACAGGCAGGCCCCATCGTGCTGACTGATGACAGCAATGTCATCTTGATCCGGATTCTTTTCGACCACACACACAACAGCGGACTGATCCCGGACACGGTCAAACTCGCCCCCCTGCGCATTGCTGCTGATCTGCCAGCGCCCCTCCGCTTCCATGCTGCCCTGATGCTGGTTCGCTCGCAGGCAATCTCCTACGAACCGGTCCTCACCATTGCCCGCGATGCACAATGGGAACTTGAGGGCCCTGCCGCCGAGGCAGTCCGCCTCCTGCTGGCCTTCGATCGTGCGATCATGCTGGATGAGACGGGCCGTTCCGCGGCACTGCTTGACAGGCTTTTTCCCTATCTTGTCGAGACTGGTCTGCTCCATGCCTTTGCTGACTACTACGCAGAGGAACTTGGATTTATCAGGGTCGCAAGCAGTCTTGCCCAACAGGTCATCCTGGCACTTGGCGGGACGGCAGGGGAGTGCAACTGTGGACCTCTTGGAGGCGATGAACGGTATCTCGCCGACCTGATCCGGCTCACCGGCGGAATTCCAACTGACTGGTCCGACTTGCCACAGGGTCATCTCATGCAGTCTCTGCTGGCCGGGCTGGCAGGCATCATCGCGACCCCCGGCCTTCAGGATCTTGTCGAGGCCGACCGGCATGGCGAGGCGCTCCTGACCATACTGACGCCGTTCAATGATCCCGAAACGATTTCGGGGGCACATCTGCAGGACGCAATTGCCCTCCTGGTCAACTACAATGACGCCGAGCGGGCACGATCTCTGGCCATTGAATGGGTGGTCACGGAGGTGCTGCCTTGACTCTGGGGCAAATCGAGCAGTTTCTGGAAGCCATTCAGGCCGAGCGATCGGCGGCTCTCAACACCTGTCAGGCATACCGTCGCGATCTCCTTGCCCTGCAACGTTTCCTGGGCCAGCGGCACCGCGGGTTTGAAACTGCAACTCCGCTTGATATCGCAGACTATCTCAACACGCTCTCAGACCAAGGTATGGCGGTATCGACCCAGGCCCGCAAACTTGCCACGATCCGGCAGTTTTTTCTGTTCGCCCAGGAAGAAGGCTGGCGGAACGATATTCCAACCCTGCATATGAAAGCGCCGAAACCCGGTCAAACCCTGCCCAAATGCCTGTCACTGGATGATGTTGAACGGATGCTGGCGGCGGCGGCTTCAGCATCCGGTGACCGGGATATACGCAACGCCTGCCTGGTTGAGCTCCTTTATGCCACCGGTCTTCGGGTCACCGAACTTGTTTCTCTGCAGGCACGCGAGCTGCGCAAGGGAGCCGAAACCATCATGGTGACCGGCAAGGGCAACAGGGAGCGGGTGGTTCCCGTCTCCCGACGGGCCCGTGATGCTGTACAGAACTGGTTCACCATACGCGACAGATTACCGGATGTTGTGGATGGCGGCAATCCCTTCCTCTTTCCCGGCCGGGGACGGGCGGGCCATATCAGCCGCGTGACAGCGTATCTTGCCATCAAGGCGATCGCTGCAGCCGCAGGCATTGATCCCAAACGGATTTCGCCCCATGTCCTGCGCCATTCCTTTGCCACCCATCTCCTGGCCAATGGTGCAGATCTTCGAATTATCCAGACTCTGCTCGGTCACGCCGAGATTGAAACAACCCAGCTCTATACCCATGTTCTCGACGCCCAGCTCAAATCCGCCGTCTTCTCCTACCACCCGCTGGCCCGCCGGGGGGACGATCAGCCATGATTGTCAGATGCCCGGCACTCGGAATGATGCCCTTCCGACCTGGACCTGTTGCGGATTTGACCGTCATGATACGACGGCTCCCTGTGATGATGCGGAGGGCAAGGTCACGATGACTCCGGGAACGGTTGAGTCGGCATTCAATGCAGAACCGGCAAACCGGTTGCATTCACGCCATCCGCGCTGGCGTGAATGCAGGCATATCGCAGCAGAGCAGAGACGGGCCCTGGCGGGTCATCCAGGAAACAGGCCGGATCCTGTCATCCGGCATCCCGGCGCGTTGCCCGTGATTGTCGAGACTGGATTTCAGCCGGCACGAAAGGGTGGGCAGGACGCAATTGCGCATCCCGGCAAAACCGTTGATGGACAGATCATCGAAGGCGGATTGGCGGATCGCGGGAACAGGGCATCTGACCGGCATGAAGACGAAGGGTCCCTGCCGGCAATTGATATCCACGGAACCCGTTGCAGCGGGACATCATCTGACAGTGAGACTTTCATGCAGCGGGAGGAATGTGTTCTGTGGTGCCCCGGGAATGGGCCTGCCTGCTGCACAATCGGACAGCATCCCGGAGAACAGATGACGCAGAGCAATGCAAATCGGAGGGTTGAAGGCAATGGCGGCAGGGGGCGGACATATCGAAGCCGGAACCGGACACGCACTCATCGCCCGCCGCCGACCGGACTGTCGGGATCCGGGGTGCCGATGATGGTTGGGATCGGTGTGTTCTGCCCGGTGGATGCCGCAGGATATCCGTCCAGATTGAGGAGATAGGGAATGGCTGATACTGATCTGTCGCTTATAGCACACGGGGTTGCGATCGTCTGCCTCATTTGCTGTTCGGCATTTTTTTCCGGATCGGAAACCGCTCTGACATCAGCGTCCAAGGGGCGACTTAAATCGATGTCAGAGAAAGGGAACCGGGGTGCAAAGCGGGCACTTGGCGTGACTGCTGATCCGGACCGGTTGCTGTCGGGAATTCTTCTGGGCAACAACTTTGTCAATATCCTTGCGACAGCACTCGCAACGAGTCTCTTCAGCCAGATTCTTGGTGACTCCGGTGTTCTCTTCGCCACCCTTGTCATGACAGTTCTCGTTCTTGTCTTTGCCGAGATTCTGCCCAAGACCTATGCCCTGACATGGCCCGAAGCATCCGCCACCGTTGTCGCGGGCCCGATTCGGACATTCATTACGCTCTTTGCCCCGATTGTCTTTGTGGCCCGCGCTCCTGTCCGGGCGCTTCTTGCCTCATTGGGGGGGCGGAGGAAGAAACGGGAAAGCACCCAGGACATTCAGGAGGAAGTTGTCGGACGCATGTCGCTTGGGGTCTCCGAAGGCATGTACAGCCCGGAGGATTTGCGGCGGGTTCTCGGTGCACTCGATATACATAATCGGACTGTTGAAAATGTCATGCAGCACCGATCCACGATCAAGATGCTCAACGCTGACGACCCGCTCGACTCCATCTTTGCCCAGTGCATTGATGTGACGCATTCACGACTCCCGGTCTACAAGGGAGATCTTGAAAACATCATAAAGATCGCACATGTCCGTGATATCTATCGACTCTACCACCATCAAAAAACAACCGGCCAGATCAGGGCAGACTGGGTGCAGGGTCTGAAGGACCCCTACTTTATCCCCGAGACAACATCACTCGGAGCGCAAATGCGGGAGTTTCTTGCGCGCCATGCTCATTTTGCTCTCGTGGTCGATGAGTACGGTGCCCTGCAGGGACTGGTCACGCTGGAAGATATCCTTGAGGAGATTGTGGGCGAAATTGCCGATGAATATGATGCCGCTCCAACCGATGATCTCCTTGAGGCCGGGAGCAAGGAGATGGTTGTTGACGGCACCCTGCCTGTGCATGACTTGAACAAGACCATGAACTGGGACCTGCCCGAGGACAATGCCAATACGGTTGCCGGGCTTATCATCAATGAGATACGCTACATTCCTGATCAGGGCGAGACCTTCCATCTTCATGGTCATGAATTTATCATCGAGGAGCGGATTCAAAACCGGATCGCACGCATCCGCATCCGATCCGTTGGGCGGGAGAGCGGCTGACAGGATGCAGTTTGACGCCGCATCATACACATCAGCCGGATTTCATGCTAGGAACCCCCGTCATGTCAGGAACCACCGCTGCGTCGTGGCGTCGCGCCCGGCGCTTCGGGTGACGGGAACCTGTCGCCGATGACATGAATAGACGTGCAGGATCAGAGATAAGGAGCAGACAGATGTCAACCAAAACGATCGTACACAAAATTGAGGCAACGGATTCGCTGCGGAGAATCGGACTTGGTCTGGTGGCAGTGTTGATGACCACAACAGCTGCCATGGCGCAGGATGAAGCCGCGGCTGATGAAAACCTTGACCTGAGTGTTGGTGAGATTGTGCCGTATAACGAGCAGTACCAGGACTGGTTCTTGGTGTGCGTTCAGCCTGCGGGCGGCGAACTTGACTGCAGTGTTTCGCAGCCGGTTCTCAATGCCGCTGGCACCCCGGCGATGCGGCTCGAAATCCGCCCGATAACGAACTCAAACCTCTTTGCTGCCGCCCTGACGCTTCAGGCTCCACTCGGCACCAATCTCGAAGCCGGAATCGAACTTGCGATCAACAGCAATTCACCACGACGCTATGGTTTCAGGTACTGCCTGCCCGATGGCTGCATTGCCCGTATCGGCCTTTTGGGAACGGAAGTGAATTCCATGAAAGCCGGAAATGGATGGCGGATGGTGTTGTACGAGGGTGATGACACCGATACACCGATCCAGTTTGATCTCTCTCTGGCAGGCTTTACCACGGCCTTTGAACGGCTGGCGGCAATTGAGACTGAAGGTTTAAGCCCGTTGGAGGCTGATGCGGAACCGGAAGACTCGGGAAACTGAGGCTGTCAGCGTGGCCGCCGACCAGGCGACCATTTTGCTATGATCCGGCCTTGAGGACAAGGACGGCGTTCAGCCCGCCAAAGGCAAACGCATTGGACATGGTACAGGTCACATCGGCTTTTCGTGCTGTATTGGGCACGATATCAAGATCACATTCCGGATCGGGAACCTGATAGCCAAGTGTCGGGGCAATGATTCCGCGATTCAGGGCCAGTGTGCAGGCCAGCATCTCGACAGCACCGGTTCCGCCAATCAGATGACCGTGCATTGACTTGGTTGAGGACAGCATCACCTGTTTTGCATTGGAACCAAACACTTCACGGATGGCCCTGCATTCCGTACGATCATTGGCCGCGGTTCCGGTTCCATGGGCGTTGATGTATTGGATCGCATCGGCTGCAAGACCGGCATCATCCAGAGCACCCTGCATGGCGCGTGCGGCGCCGTCGGTTGAGGGCATGACAATGTCGCCGGCATCCGATGTCATGGAAAACCCACAGATTTCGGCCAGAATGGTTGCGCCCCGATCACGGGCATGCATATACTCTTCAAGCACAAAGACCGCGGCGCCCTCACCCTGGACCATGCCGCTCCGGTCTGCAGAGAACGGGCGGCAGGCCTCGCAGGACATGACACGCAATCCCTCCCAGGCCTTGATGCCACCAAAACAAAGCATGCTTTCACTGCCACCTGTCAGCATGATGGTGGACATTCCATCCCGAATCATGCTGAATGCAAGACCGATCGCATGATTGGACGAAGAACAGGCGGTTGAGACGGAAAAGGATGGCCCCCTGAGCCCGTATGTCATGGAAATATGACTTGCAGCGGCATTGTTCATGAGTTTGGGAACGACGAAGGGGTGCACCCGGTTTTTGCCGTCCGCATAAACAGCCCGGTAACTGCTGTCCCAGGTGTTGAGTCCACCGCCCGCAGTCCCGATAACAACCCCGCTGGCCAGCCCCTGTTCGGAATCCAGATCAAGCCCTGCATCATCAAGAGCCTCGTCGGCGGCAATCAGGGCAAATTGGGTGAAGCGGTCATAGAGTGCCAGCTGCTGACGGCTGAAATGATCCCCCGGATCGTAGTCGCGGACCTGACCGCCAATTCGAATGGACAGGCGCTCAAGATCATCAATTTCCAGCGGCCCGATGGCGCATACCCCCGCCGCCATCGCATCCCAGGTATCGGCAACCGATGCTCCCAATGGATTAATGGTGCCCTGCCCCGTGACAACAACCCGTTTCCTGGTCAAGTCAAACTGCCTTTGTCCGCTATCAACGCTTCGACACCGGTTACAATCGTGCTGATCGTGGAAAGATCAAAACCCTCACTGTCCATTGTGTTGCCGCTGTCCATTGTGTTGGCATTGAACGGGATCGTGATGTCATACAGCTCTTCAATGGCAAAGAGCGTCTCGACAACGGCCAGCGAATCCATTTCCAGATCCTCAACTCGTGTCATCGGTGTCAGTTCATCAACATCGACCATGGCCTGTTCCGCAATGATGCGCGTGATATCTGCATAGATCCTGTCTGTCATGTTTCAGTGGTTATTCCTGTTGACCCTGCCGGTCCCTTGCGGACTGCCTCCAGGGTTGCCACGCGCCGCATCAGGCGAGGCAATCGACGGAGTGCCCTGTAGATCTCGATGCTCTTCTGCATTGTTACAGCCGGCGACCCCATGACGCGCTGGCCATCCGGGACATTGCTGTAGATTTGTGAGGCCCCCGCAGCAATGACATCGTTACCAATCTCAATATGGTCCTTGATTCCTGTCTTTCCGGCCAGAATCACCCTATCGCCGAGCACAGCGGAACCGGCAATGCCAACCTGTCCGCAGATGAGGCAGTCGGAACCGATTTGCACATTATGGGCAATGTGAACGAGGTTATCAAGTTTGGTTCCCGAGCCGATCCGGGTGTTTGACAGTGTTCCCCGATCAATACAGCAGCCCGATCCGATCTCGACGTGATCGCCAATGACGACCCCGCCCAGTGAAGGAATTCGTGTATAGGATCCCTGTGGCCGCCCGCTGTCATTGCCAAAGGTCTGCTTGACCTCTTCAATGACCCCCTCTTCGGCTGTTTCGTACGAGAAGCCACTGCTGCCAATGACGGAGTTGTCCTCGATCAGGACATTGTCACCGGCGACCACCCTGGCACCGATGCGGACACCATTACCAATGACTGCATTGGCCCCGATTCGGCTCATGGCACCAATGGTGACATGACACCCTATGACGGCTCCATCACCGATCACAACATCCTCGTCAATCACAGTGAAGGCACCAATCGTGCATCCCATGCCCAACCGGGCACTTGATGCCACCACAGCACTTTCGGCAATGGCGCCGGATCGCACATCATGCCCCGTGAATCTCCGGGCAATCAGGGCCCATGCATACCGCGGTCGCTCGGCCGTGATGCAGGCTGCAAGGCCCAGTTCCTGCCAGTCAGTCTCATGTCCAAGGAGTGCTGCGCGGGCCCTGGATCCCCGCAGGGCATCGTGAAAATCCGGGCTGAAGGCGATCGCAAGATCGTCCGGCCCCGCCTCGGCAGCGTCAGCCAGACCGGTTACCACCAGCCTCCCATCGCCATGCGCCTGCGCCTGGCCAATCCGGGCCAGTTCAGAAACGCTGTAATGCGTGACAGTGGAGGCCATAACCCCGGTATTCTGCCGACAGGCTGCAATCAGTTGATTGCATGCTATCCGGCGGCCTGATCCTGTTCAATATCTTCATTGACGATGCCGCTGTTAACAATTGTCTCGTAGATCAGCTTGTCGCGGCCGTAAATATCATTCCGGAATGTGATCCGACCATCCCTGTGCACAACAGACTGATAGGTGATGTGGACCGGGATATGTTCCTGGAGATAGACATGCACCTGGTCATCTGTCCCCCGCGTTGCACGGATCAGTCCGTCATAGTCAACACCCTGATGGACCAACAGCTGGCGGGCGAGCGAGGCGGCCTCCATTACGCGGACACACCCATGGCTGTACGTACGTATCTGGCGGGTGAAGAAATCCCGCATTGGACTGTCATGCAGATAGATGTTGTGTCGATTGGGAAACATGAACTTGACGGTGCCCAGCGGATTTGTTGGCCCGGGCAACTGGCGTGCCCTGAACGGAAACCCTCCGCCCTCCCTGAATGCGGAAAAATCAATTTCCGAGCGATCAATCGGTATCCGGTCCTTGTTCAGAAACTCAACCTCAAGCCAGTCATTCCGACCCGAAATCACTTCCGGAAGAATCTCCTCGGTAATAATGGAGTACGGAACGTTCCAGTCAGGGTTGATGACAACGTATTCCATATAATCTGAAAATTCCGGGGTCTGAAGGTCATCATCGGTTTTTCCAACCACAACATTTGATTCAAAAAGAACATCATCACCGGCATATATTCTTGCCTTAAATTCTGGAATATTAACAATGATTTTCTTTTCCGCCGGCCGGATCACATTCCAGCGCATACGCTCAAGCGATGAAATCAACTGTTGTATGCGTTCCTCTGCGGAGACATTGATTGCGTCCAGTGTATACGCATCGGCAATTCCGGTCATTTCAAGACCATGCTCGACCTGGAATGCCTGCACTGCCTGCATCAGATAGAGATCGTAATCCGGGGATGATGTCCGCGGCAGATACCCCATCCGGATCAGTCGATTGCGCAACGCAATCACCGCTTCACCCGATTCGCCGGGCATCAGTTGGTGGTCAGCCTGAACGATCTGGCCCCATCCACCTCCCGCTGTGACCTCGCGCATGGACTGCAGTGTCGCCCGCATCGCCTGATATGCCGGCTCCTGTGGAGCAAGTCCCGCAAGGTATTCGGTTGGGTTTGGACCGGTTATTCCAGTTAAATGATCCAGATCATCACGATCAGACATCTTGCGGACGGCAATCAACTCGGACACCTCGGAGGGTTTGAGCAGCCCATTGCTCAAAATCTGTGCATAGTTGAGATAAATCCTGCTGATTGCCGCGTCTGCCTGGGCAACAGCGAACGGATCCCGGTGGTCAATCACAAGCCCATGAAGTGCATCACGCATGACTAGTTCAGTCGGAATCCCATGGGATTCAGCCCCATCAAGGGCAACTGTCAGAGCATGCAGACGCTGAGAAGATGCCGTGTCGTGACCAAGCCAGATGAGCCTGTATCCACGGGAATCATAAAAATCCCGCAGGACTCGCTCATCACCCCCAGCGGTTGACATGACCGTTTGCAATGGCATCGCATCATAAAGTGATTCAGGCGACACAGATGCCCGCGTTTCACCGCCAAGCACCATGATCGCCAAACCCGTTGCCATCAGGGACCATAACGGCCGTCGGACTGACACCGCCTCCAAAACATGCATTGTTCTCATTGGCCTGCCTCTGTTTGATATGTTTCTGTGTCTGGCCTGTCATTCCATCCCGGAAATGCAACCTGATGCTACCACGAAAATGTGCAATTGCCAAATGTCGTGCCCGTCAATCGCAAGAGGATTGCCTTCCGGATTCTGGATTTTTCCCACAGTGTCCGATTAAAAAACAGGCAATTGCACAATGAATTCCCGCAGGTCATGCTTCCTGCAGCCACAGGCCAGGCATTTGCCCGGGGTCCGATTGACCCGTGCGTTCCAGATTCATGCATTCCGGCCACGGTTTGCGTTTTTGCCAAATTCGATCCAGCCATTCGGAATTTATCCACCCCGGGGTCGCATGAAAAAACCGGATCCCGAAGGGGACACGCCATGGTGATATGGGCAATTTTCCCAAGACCAACAGCATGACAGTTCGCCATGTCCCTGCCATCCCTCCGCACTGCACGAAACCATGTATATGATAAATGTCATAAATTTGCCTTGACGTGTGGTTGATCTTGCGTTAAGGGTCAGGGAAAGAGTCGGGTAACCGATTGGGTACTAGCGGAGCACATGTAAGGAATTCCGGTAAACAGCTTTGTAACAGGATCGATGGCAGGTCTCCTTTTTCAAAGGGAAAAATGGAAAATGAAAGATGGCAAGTCTGAAACCGATGTAGGAAATTTTGGGCGAGAAAGAGCAGTGGTAATCGGGCGACGGCAGTTTCTCGCCGGAGCGGCAGCCTTTCTGGGTACGGGGGCTGCGTCAACCGTGTTTCCAACACCAGCTGTCGCAAAAAAGAGTGTTGATATCCGACAGTTGTATCTGGTCCAGAACAGGACCGGTGAAATGATCAATGTGGTCTACTGGGCAGACGACACCTATTTCCCCGATGTCCTGAGTGAAATCAATTTTTTCATGCGTGACTGGCGTGCTGATCGGCACCGTGTGATGGATTTGCGCAATATCAACACACTGTCAGCCATTCAGCAAATTCTTCGAACAGACCAGCCTCTTCAGCTGCTCAGCGGCTATCGAACCAAATCAACAAACAACCTGCTCCGCAACCGGGGCCTGCGCGTTGCCAAAAAATCCCTTCATATCCATGGCAAGGCTGCCGATATCCGTGTCCGCGGCGTCTCAACGAGTACGCTCACGAGGGCTGCCAAATCCTGCCGCTCCGGTGGTGTTGGCCGGTACTACGGATCCGGTTTTGTCCATGTTGACAGTGGTGATGTCCGCTCCTGGTCCAGCTGAGACGGAATTCTCTCCCCTTCAGGCCACCCCCTCATGAAATCATGATGGGTGGTGGCGGGGCTGACAACGGGGATTGAGCCTGCATTCCGGCATTTGCATGCGGTCATTTGTATCGCCAAAGACAGATTCGAGTTACCCTCAAGCGCAATACCGATCCCTCTTTTCCCTATCGAAGGTATTTTCACCCGAGATCGGGTTCAAATGTTTGGCCATCGTTGCGTTAAATTAGTGGAGACACCTTCTCCGGGATTAAGCCGAAGTTCCAGAGTTTTTCCGCCCAAAAAGTGCGTTTGCCCCCTGTCTTCCGGGCGCAAATGGATTTCCGTGGTCGGAGAGTGTAGCCATGGCATGAATTTTCTTTATGCCACAGGCCGCCTGACATCTCATTGATGACCTGTCAGGGACAGTGGTCATCTTCCCAGCCGCAATCCTCCTGCGCGAATCCTATCGTGAGGACGGTAAGGGCAATGGCGGGGATGGCCGGCGATGCGGCTGCGCAAGCATCCGGAGCGCTCCCTGCGGCGTGGGTGCTGTTTGGGAGAGGTGACCGGCCTCTCGGGGCACCGTGAACCCACCATCCGTGCCGAAGACAATGGGCTCCAGAGCCAATGGATGCGACCTGTCCCCTCACGCAATCACACCCGCTCCGCCCGCACCACCATGTCGGCCCGGCCATGGCCGGAGGCCGCCTCACTCTGCACCTCC